>USMR01000090.1 GCA_900555815.1 uncultured Collinsella sp. | reverse complement strand
CGCGTGGCATTAATGACGCCGAGGAACTTATCAATATTGCGCTTGCGGGCAATGCGCCTATTCATCATGTGTCCGGCGGCGCCGCGGTACAGGCGGCTGCCGAGGGCGAATCCGAGGGTTTGGGCCGCAGGGTCTATAAGGACCTGATGAACGGCGTTTCGCACATGCTCCCCTTTGTTGTTGGCGGCGGCATCCTCATGGCGCTTTCGTTCTTGCTGGACCAGGCGGGACTGGTCACGAGCGCATACGGCCACAGCACTCCGGTCGCGGCCTTCTTTAACCTTGCGGGCAACCAGGCGTTCAACTTTATGCTCCCCATCCTTGCGGGCTATATTGCCATGTCCATTGCTGACCGTCCGGGCTTGGCCGCGGGCTTTGTGGGTGGCTGGATTGCAAAGCAGGGCTTTACGTTGGGCTATCTCACCACGGCAATGGATGCCGATGCCCAGGCTCAGCTTGTCTCTGCTGGCTTTTTGGGCGCGCTGCTGGTCGGTTTTGCCGCCGGCATTATCGTCAATGCGCTCAAGAAGGCTGCAAGCGTGCTACCCGAGTCGCTCGACGGTATCAAGCCCATGCTCATCTACCCCGTGCTGGGCATTCTCTTTACGAGTCTCTTTATGATGGCCGTTAACCCGATTATGGGCGTTATCAACACCGCCATTAGCGGCGCGCTCAACGGTCTTTCGGGCACGAGTATCGTTCTTTTGGGCATTATCTGCGCCGGCATGCAGGCGACCGACATGGGTGGTCCCATCAACAAGGCCGCATATGTCTTTGGCACCGCGGCCCTTGCCGAGCAAACGCTGCAGGGCAATATGATCATGGCTGCCGTCATGGCGGGCGGTATGGTACCGCCGCTGGTCATCGCGCTCTCCACGACGTTCTTTAAGAACCGCTGGACCGAGGCCGATCGCAAGGCAGGCCTGGTGAACTACATCATGGGTCTGTCGTTTATCACCGAGGGTGCCATTCCCTTTGCCGCGGCCGATCCGCTTCGCGTGTTGCCCGCCTGCATCCTGGGATCTGCGACCGCCGGCGGTCTGTCGATGCTCTTTGGTTGCGCGAGCCCCGCTCCGCACGGTGGCGCCTGGGTTATCGCGGTCATCACGAACCCGGTGCAGTACCTGTTGGCCCTTGCTATCGGCGCTGTGGTCGGCTGCTTGGTTCTGAGCTTCCTTAAGAAGCCTCTCGACAAGGCTACCGAGTAGCGGGAGCGGAAGGGTCTTGCCAATGGAAAGGCGGCAACGTCCACCAGGGACGTTGCCGCCTTTTGCTGTTTGGGGATTTGTCTCGATCTGTAACAGGAAGAGAGGGATATGGGTTCCAGATGTTACAAGCTGAGATATTTTTCCTAGTGGCCCCATAACGTCTCAATCTGTAACAGGAAGGTCAAAATGCGGGCTCCAGATGTTACAGATCGAGATGATTTCTCCGGTGGGATCCGAATATCTCAATCTGTAACATCTTGGGCCGATTTTGCCGAGTTATTGTTACAGATTGAGATTTTTCCTTGAGAGGGATTCGAATGTCTCGATCTGTAACAGATAGACCGGAAAACGGGTTCTAACTGTTACAGATCGAGACGTTTTGGGACCGCGGCTGAGCCATCGCGGCAAAACCACCATAAAGGTGCCTGTCCCTTTGTGGTGGTTTAGGGCTCCCAGGGGCAGGGGGCTTCGATGTGGATGTGCTCGCCGGTTACGGGATGCATGAAGGACACGCTGTGGGCGTGGAGCATCAGGCCGCAGGGGCGCGGCGTTCCGTACAGGTCGTCGCCAACCAGGGGGTGACGCTCGCTGGCCAGGTGCACGCGAATCTGATGCTTGCGGCCGGTGAGCAGCTCAACATCGATATACGAACGCGCGGGCAGGCCTCGGCGGCTCTTAAGGCGCTTGAGTACCTTGACGCGCGTCTGAGACGGCTTGCCGCTGGCGCCGACGCGCATCTTGCGGCTGTCGTGGCGGTCGCGGGCGATGGGCTTGTCGATGAGCTTTTCGTTCCAGTCGATCTTGCCCTCGGCGAGCGCCAGATAGTGCTTTTCGAATGCGTGGTCGATAATCATCTGGTCAAAAGCGGGCTGCGTCTGCTTGTCGAGCGAGAACAACACCACGCCGGTGGTGTCGCGGTCCAAGCGGTTGAGCGGTTGCATGTCGGTCGCGGCAAAGCCGTCGCCCATCGCCAGCAGCAGATCGCTGGCGTAGTCGGTAAGTGTGCGCTCGCCGGTGCCGTCACCGTGGACGATCATGCCGGCAGGCTTATCGATGGCCATGAGCCAGGCGTCGCAGTAGAGGACTTGAGGTTCTTCGTTCACGTGTAAGCCTTTCGGTTAGCTAATTCCCACAAACATGCAGCCCGAGGTGGCGCCGCGCAGGCGGGCGGCGGGCTTGCGGCCGGCTTGAGCCGCCTCGACGGCGCGACGGACGCGAGCGACGGCACGGCCAATCTCATCGGCCTCGAGCAAGGTTCCGTCGACCATAAGACGACGGACGCCGGCGTCGAGCAACTGCGGTACCTGCGGCGTAAGGTCGATGGGGTAGGCATCGTACAAGCGAGAGCGGCCATGGATGTCGGTGCGCACGGGCATGACCTTGCCGTCGATATTCTTGAGCGACAGCTTGCGGGCGCGCAGGCGGCAGTTGGCGCAATCGTGGATGCAGCCATTGGCCACCTGCAGGATGCAGTGCTCGCTCGTCATAACGCGCGGGCGGCCAAAGACGGTGATGCCCAGAGCCGCGGGCGCGGCGGCGCCGAGCGAGACAATCTCGTCGAGCGTGATCTCGGGCGAGAGCCAAAACGCACTGGCTCCGCGCTCGGCAAGCGCCTCCATGCAGGGCGTGTTGTGCACCGGCAGGCAAGAGCGAATCTCGGCCGTGGCGCCAACCTGGGCGGCCAGGGCAAGCTCAGAGATGTTGCCAATAGCGACCGTGGCGCCGGCAACAACCCACGGGTCGACGCGTACGTGGTCAACGGCGCGGCAGACCTCGTCGAGCACGGGTACGATGCCCTGCTCAAATGCATCGGCGGGGGAGAGCTCGGCCGCATCGAGCGCGTCGGTGGTCATGTAGATGCGCGTTACACCCTCGGCACGAGCGGCCTCGGCGGCCTCGAGCGAGGTGACGGTGGCGCAGATCTGCGGCTCATCGCGGTAGTGCTCGGGCGCGGGGCGGGAATCACTGGTTACAATCGCCGGCAGCTCGAGCGTTTTCGCGCGCTCCTCGTACGGTGCCAGAATGGCCTCTTCCAGCGCCTTACAAGCGGCGGCGCGCACCTTGTGCACGGCGGAAAAGCCCATACCGCAGCCGGCGTCGAGCGAAACGTCAAAGCTTGCGGCCTCAAAGGGAGAGGAGCCCATGCGCCCGACGTGCTCAACCAGATCGGATGCCTCGACGGCGCGGGTCTTGGCAGCCTCGACGGTAAAGCCCGTGGCCGTGGCCGTAAGCGAAGGGTCGTCGCAGCAGGTGAGCGTAACGGTAAACGGCTCGCCCAGGCGCGCCACGACGGACACGTCAACAGCTCGGCGGCGCAGCACATCGCGCTTGAGCGCGGCGCCGGCGGCGTCGATGGCGCGCTGACTGCGAATCACGCGGACGCGGCAGCCCTCGGGCATGCTGCGGGGCACGCGGCACTCGATGATGTCGCCGGCAGCGGCATCCTCGGCAGCGATGGTGGTCAGGAACTGGTCAAACTCATTGTCGTGACGAAGCTCCAGCAGGTCGCCCTTGCCCACGGGCTCAAACAACTCAATGCGGGCGATGGCGGCACGGCGACGACGGTCGTCGGGTTTGAGCCCGCGCACGTCGCGGTTGGCCAGACGGCTGCCCAGCACCGTGCCCACAATCTGGCCGCGGTTGTTGGAGCGCTCGTAACTCATCATCTCGTCGCCCGAGGTGCCGTCCTGATAGGCGTGCGTAAAGTCGCGGTTAAAGCAGCGCTTGAGTTGGCGCTGGCGAGCGGCGTCCTCGTCCTTATCTACGGCGACCCCGGCCAGCATGTCGTCGATCTGATGACGATACACATCAACGATGGAGTACGCGTAATCGGGCGCCTTCATGCGGCCCTCGAGCTTGAGCGATGCGGCGCCGGCGTCATACAGACGGCGAACAAGCTGCGACGTGTTGGTGTCGCGCGGGCACAGCGCGCGCCCGCGACCGGCGGGGGAGAGCGAGCGGCCGTTCTCGTTGATCAGCTCGTAAGGCAGGCGACAGGGCTGAGCGCACATGCCGCGGTTGGCCGAGCGGCCCGCCATGGCAAAACTCGAGAGCAGGCATAGGCCCGAGTAGCAAAAGCAGATGGCGCCATGGCTGAAGACCTCAAGGTCCACATCGGGCGCGGCGTCGTGAATGGCGGCGATTTCGTCGATGGAGAGCTCGCGCGAGAGAGTCACGCGGTCGGCGCCCTGCTCACGGCACCAAAGGGTTCCGCGGTCGTCGTGGATGTTCGCCTGGGTCGAGATATGTGTCTCGATGCCGGGCATGGTGCGCTTGACCTCAAAGAACAGACCCCAGTCCTGGATAATGAAGGCATCGGCGCCCAGCGTGGAGCAGCGATGAATGAGCTGCAGTGCATCGCCCATCTCGGACTGCTTGATGACGATGTTGACCGTGACGTAGACGCGCGACCCGGCTAGATGCGCGGCGCGGCAGGCTTGCTCAAAGGCCTCGTCGGTAAAGTTGGTTGCCTTGCGGCGGGCGTTGAAGCTGCCCATGCCGCAGTAGATGGCGTCTGCCCCGGCGGCGAGCGCGGCGGCAAAGGGCTCCGGGCCTCCGGCGGGGGCCAAAAGCTCGGGCCTGCGGTTAGTGGTTCGGCTGGCGGTTGCGGTCATATCCTGCCTTTCAAAATGCTCAGATATTCAAAAGTATAGTGGCGTCGCTGCGATGGACGATGCCCGCAGCCTAAGCAGGACAAAGTCTTCAGCAGCTTGGACTGGCTGCTCCACATGAGAACCGTTCAGCGGTTCGGGGAAACCGTTGGGCGATAAAATATTCTCGCAAGCTGATAATATTCTTGCATCAAACAGAAACCTTGAGTACTATCCCAAATCAAGCGCGGTGTTCAGACCGAATTGTGCCTCCCGGTGTGAACGCCGCGCTCACGCTCTCTATCTGATCGTAAGGAGAAAAACATGAGCAAGACCGT
>USMR01000089.1 GCA_900555815.1 uncultured Collinsella sp. | reverse complement strand
CCTCAGCGACCCCGCCATGCCCTTCTGAGTTCCCGCATGGACAGCCACGTCAATGAAGAGCTTGGGATAGAACTGCTGAGGGTAGGTGCCCACAACTAGGAGTCCAGCCTTGGTGACATTGCCCCGGAAGTCGAGGAAATTCAGACGCTCCATCTTTGTCTTCTTGTCCGCCGCACCGCGCATCGCTCGAGGCGTCAACGAATAGGCACGCTCTATCGTGCGGTCGACCAGCGACTCGTCGAGATCGCCCGCACTCGTGCCGGGCACCGCATCGCGATCGCTAGGACTCGTCCGTTCATATGACGACAGTGCCAAAACCTCGGTCGACGAAAGCGGAACATCTTTGTCATCGATGCGTTTGTAGCTGCCACCTTGAGCGCCCCGCTCTATGACATAGCAAGGCTTGCTCGACGGGTCGAGCTCCTCAATCGTGATGACCAGAACCACGGTGCCCTGGAGCTCCACGCGCTCAATGGTGTATTTGGGCGGATTGGCCAGCTTTCCGCGACCGCCGGCATCGCCCATGCCCGCCACGAATTGGTTGAGCACTTTCTCGGTCTCAAAGTTTGCAACTGGGACAAAACCCGCGCGCTCGCTCACTCCGAGTACGATGATGCCGCCGGCGGTGTTTGCGAAAGCGCTGACCGTTTCCCATACGTCGCGGGAAAGCGTCGTGGCGCTCTCCTTGACCTCGACGTTAAAATCGTCCGAGCCCATGCGCCTTAAAGACTCGAACAGACCGGTCAGTTCGTTTTCGTTCATCTGCACGTCCTTTCGCTCGGTTCTGCGGAGAATGCCGCGAATAAATTTCCTTCGTCTCTCAGTTATCTCTCGTAATTATCTCTTGTCTCTCACTCATCTTTCGTCTTAGAAATCAATGAGAGATGAGAGATGGACTGTTCAACATTTGCTTCATTAAAACATCTTTTTGCAGGTAGAACAATCAACAATCAGCTAATACCATTGCGGTTCATCTCCATACGTCACCGCTATCTCTCGTAATTATCTCTCAGTTATCTGTCATTTCTTGTATTAGAGATGAGTGAAAGACGAGAGATAAAAGATGCCGCGCGTGGATATTTGGACGGTTTTTGGGCTTTTGGCGGTCGATTTCGTCCGAAAATCAACGCTCATCCGGCGGGCGTCTGAAAATCCACGCTCGTGTGTCCGAAAATCCACGCTCGCGCGGCAGATTGGTCGAGGGCCCCATATGGGTATACTCTCGAGGATTCGACTCGATTCGCCCCCGCTGGGGCGTCAAAGGAGACTGCATATGCCCACCACCTCAACCGACCCGCGCGCCGCTGCCTCCGCACTGCTGGTGCCTGGCACCACCTGCCACGGCTTTGCCGTCGAGCGCCGCGAGACCGTGCCCGAGCTCGACTCGGACGCCTACGTGATGCGCCACACTGCCTCGGGCGCTCGCCTGCTGTACCTGGCGTGCGACGACGAAAACAAGGCCTTTGCCATTGGCTTTAAGACGCCGCCGGCCGATTCCACCGGCGTGTTCCATATTCTTGAGCATTCGGTGCTGTGCGGATCGGCCAAGTTTCCCGTCAAGGAGCCGTTTGTCGACCTGATCAAGAGCTCCATGCAGACGTTTCTCAACGCCATGACCTACCCCGACAAGACCATCTACCCCGTTGCCACCACCAACGAGCAGGATCTGTACAACCTGATGGACGTGTACCTGGACGCGGTGTTCAACCCGGCCATCTATACCAAGCCGACCATTTTTGAGCAGGAGGGCTGGCACTACGAGCTGGACCTGCCGCAGGGCGCCGAAGGCGAGGGCGACGGCAGCGCCGCCAGACTGCGCGAGGGCACGCTGCGCTATAACGGCGTGGTGTTCAACGAGATGAAGGGTGCGCTGTCCGATCCCATGAGCGTGTTGGACGACGCCGTCAACGCCGCGCTCTATCCCGACACCGCCTATGCGCACGAAAGCGGTGGCGACCCGCGCGCGATTCCCGCGCTCACCTACGAGCAGTTCCTGGACACGCACGCGCGCCACTACAATCCTTCCAACTCCTACATCACGCTTTACGGCGACCTGGACGTGGACCGCGCCCTGGCCTTTTTGGACGAGCGCTATCTGTCGCAGCCGAGTGCCGCGAGCCGCCGCATGGACGCTGCCGTCGCCGCCGGCGAGGACCCGTCCACGCTGGCGCCCAATCCGCTGGGCGTGCAGGCGCCCGTGACCTGCGAGTACAAGCGCATCGAGATGGCTACCACGCCCGAGAACGCCCTGGTGGGCCTGGGCCTTGTGCTGGGCAGCGCGCTCGACCGCAAGCGCACGATCGCAGCGGATATCCTGTTCGAGGCGCTGCTGGGCTCCAACGAAGCGCCGGTTAAGAAGGCCATTCTGTCCGCCGGCCTGGGCGGCAACGTGGCGAGCTACACCGCGGCCGAGAGCCTGCAGCCCTACGAGCTCATCATGCTGCAAAACGCGCAGCCCGGCGTGGCGCGCGAGCTGCGCCGCGTGTTCCAGGACGCCTGCCGCGACCTATGCGAGCATGGCGTTCCGCGCGAGCGCCTGGAAGCCATCATCAGCAGCAACGAATACGACCTGCGCCAGCGCGACTACGGTATCGCCGACGGCGTGGCCATTGCGTGCGACGCGCTGAGCACCTGGCTCTACGATGACGACGCCGCGACGCTGGCGCTCAAGTACGGCCCGGTGTACGAGGAGCTGCGTGGCGAGCTGGACGGCAGCTATTTTGAGGACCTGCTGCGCGAACTGGTGCTGCAGAACGATCACATGGCACTGGTCGAGCTGGTGCCGGTGGACGCCACCGAGGGTTCGGAGGGTGCCGAGGCCGCCGAGCTGGCAGCCAAGCGGGACGCCATGACCGATGCCGAGCTGGCCGACGTGGTCGAGCGCACGGCAGCACTGCGTGCCGCACAGGAGGCGGAAGACACACCCGAGGCCAAGGCCACACTGCCGCGTCTGCGCGTGTCCGACATTGGCGAGGCGCGCCCCGAGCCGCCGCTAGTCGTGGACACGACCGCGCCCATCCCCTGCCTGCGCCACGGCATCCCCACCAACCGTCTGGCCTACGCCATGCAGTATTTCGACCTGAGCTGCGTCGCGTTTGAGGATCTGCCCTATGTGACGCTGCTCTGCCGCCTGCTCAAGCAGCTGCCCACACGCGAGCATTCGGCCGAGGAGCTCGACAATTTACTTGCCGGCAAACTGGGCTTTTTGAGCTTTACGACCGAGGTCATGACGCAGCCCGAAGTGGACGGCGTGCGCCCCTACTTGCTGGTGAGCGCCGGCGCCCTGTCCGAAAAGATCGACGCGCTGGCGAGCCTACCGCGCGAGGTGTGGTCGAGCACATTGCTGGCGGACGCCGATGCCGACCGCGTGCGCGACGTGCTCACGCAGATTCGTATTGGGCTTGAGCAGGGCTTTATCAACAACGGCCACTCGGCGGCGCTCGGTCGCGCGATGAGTTACAGCTCGCCTTCGGCCGTGGTGCGTGAGCAGCTCTCGGGCGTAGACTTCTACCTGTTCCTGCGCGATTTGCTCGACCACTTTGACGAGCGCCTGGACGGCCTGCGTGCCAAGCTTGCCGAGCTGGTAGGCCGCATCTTTGTGGCCGACGGCTGCCTGGCGAGCTTTACCGGCAGCGATGAGGACTTTAACGCGTACTGGGCCGCCGCGGGCGACTTGGGACTGGGAGCTGGCGACGGCGCCGATGCCGGCCGCGACGCGCTCGTGGTGCCGACGCCGTGCGACCGCCACGAGGCTTTTGTCATCCCCAGCGACATCTGCTTTGCCGCGCGTGCGTGCGATCCGCGTCGCCTGGGCATTGACGTGACAGGCGCTTGGGCCGTGGCTGCCAACGCGCTCTCCTACGACTACCTGTGGAACGAGATTCGCGTGAAGGGCGGTGCGTACGGCTGCGGATTCCGCGCAGCCGGCGAGCGTCAGACGGCGTTCTACACCTACCGCGACCCGGCGATCGATCCTTCGATTGAGCGCGTGGAGCGCGCGGGTGCATGGCTTGGCAGCTTTGGGCCCGACGAGGCCGCCTTTGAGGGCTTTATCGTGAGCTGCGTGAGCGGCATGGACGCGCCGGTGAAGCCGTACGCGCTCACCAAGCGCCGCAACACGACCTACCTGGCCGGGCTCGATCCGCACGCACGCGAGGAGCGTCGCGCCCAGATGCTCGCCGCCACGCCCGGTGAGCTGCGCTCGCTCGGCGCCGACGTGACGCGCATCGCAGCCGAGTCGCCCACCTGCGTCTTTGGCGGCCGAGACGTCATCGCCAAGAGCAACGCCGGCTTTAACGTAGTCGACCTGCTGGGCTAAGGCACGGCAAGCAAAACTACCACGAAGGGCGCAGTTCACAGGCGCCCTTCGTGGTAGTTCGAACACTTGTTCTATACGCACACATGTTCTATAGTAGAGGTGCTTGCAACGACCTGAAATTGCAACTAGAATATAGTTGCAGAATGTGAGGCGGGATGACTCGATCCGATAAACTCATCGCCCAACTGTTTAGCTGCCCTTCAACTTATCGGTATGCGGATTTTTTAAAAGTCATGGCTTCATATGGCTTTGAAATGGACAGCAAAGGCAAGACATCCGGATCGCGCGTTCGCTTCTACAGGCCATCAGATGGCAGGATGTTCGTAATGCACGCGCCTCATCCATCTGACGAATTGACAGCGGGGACCATTCGAAACATCGTTCGCTTTCTGCAAGATGTCGGAGGTAGTCATGAGTAACGTTTTGGCATACAAAGGTTATTTCGCCCCGGTCGAGTTCAATGCCGAACAGCATGTGCTAACAGGTATGGTCGCCGGCATTAGGGACGCAATCGTATTTGAAGGCTCCACGGCTGAAGAAGTGGAGCAATGCTTCCACGACGCCGTCGACCATTACCTAGAGTTTTGCGCCGAGAACGGCAAGGAACCCGAGCGGGCTTTTAAGGGCTCGTTCAACGTAAGAACGGGCTCTGAGCTCCACAAGCAAGCAGCGCTGGCAGCGGCAAAGAAGGGTGAGTCACTCAATAAGTTTGTGACTGAAGCGATTGCTGCGGCGCTGTGAAGCCAACGTCGAGTCGAAGCCGCCACACAGGGCGCCTTTGTGGCGGCCTCGACGTTTGCCCAGATAAAACCTGCCAAAATAAA
>USMR01000088.1 GCA_900555815.1 uncultured Collinsella sp. | reverse complement strand
GCACTCCGCCTTCTGCGGCTCGGTTTTGAAGTCTCAGCCATATGCCCTCGCACGCCGTAACCAAATCGAAACAATAACGCTTTGGACTGTAGCACACGCGTCGCGTGCGGTCACGGGCGCCTCGCTCAACGGTCATCGTCCTTCAGCAAGCGCCACAGCGTTGTACGGCTTATGCCCAGCACCTCCGCCGCACGGGTTCGGTTGCCGTGGAGATGGTCTACAACCAGATGCGCGATATCTCGCTCGGTATCGGCCAGCGGTCGCAGGATATACAGGTCACTTTCAAGCGTCGGGGCGCCAAAGGTTGCGGTCTTAATCACGTCCTCTTGGGCGAACACTTCCTCCGCCACAGCGCGGTCCACCGTGCCCGTCCCCACCAATATATACAGTCGTTCCGAGACCTCGCGGAGCTGCAGATAGTTGCGCGGCCAGCGGTAAGCATCGAGCGTCTTCGTCGCCGCGGCAGACAGCGTGGGCGCTGCCGTCCCAAATGCATCAGCGAGATATTCCAAATAGCGCGCGACCTTCGTCGACGCGGCTCCCTGCTCGGCGATTGCCGGCGCGACGCTCACCGCACAGGCGAAGCGCTCGGTCACAAAGGCGGCTTGATCACTTTCGCCGCCGCCCGGCATGTCATTCGCCGTCAGCACCACATGGCAGCGCGTCGCCAACGCGGTGTCGGTCATCGTGGAGACCAGCTCGCGGAGGCGCTGGGGGCCAACCGCATTCCAGCCCTCAATGCAAAGGGTCAGCCCCGTTTGGAACAGCGGCGATTCGGAGCTTTTGAGCACATGGCGCCAACCGCGATCGGTGAGTTCATCGAGCGCGACGGAAACAAAGGGCTGATCGACAAAAGGGCCATCCAGATAGAGGCGCTTGGCAATCTCGACCTGACCCGCTCCCAGCTCGCCCTCGAGCATAAGGGGCACGCCGCGCGCATAGCTCTCGGTAACCGGTACAGCCACCGAGGCCGCCCCCTCAACGATGCCGTACGCGCTCGATTCATAGCGGACCTCAACTTCGTCGGCGTTGAGCCACTCGATGCCCGCATGCGCCGCGGCACCGCGCACCTCGCGGACCACAACGACCCAAAGCCTCCCGCCCTCTTTGTCGGTGGGGCGAACGGTCAGGCTCAGGCGCGTACCCTCACGCCCCATAACCAGACGCGCGCCGTCTCCTATACGGTCGAGACGCTCAGCGACAAAAGCCGCCACATCCCGCTCAAGCGCCGCGTCATTCATGGTCGAGATCGCGACGTCCCCACGCGCATCGATTGCCAATGCCGAGGCCCCGGCAGCAGCTAGGGCATCGGTCAAGATGTTCAGCTTAGCATTGCTATCCATGATTTGCCCCTGTCCGCGGCGACGTGCAACCGCCGACGGTCGCACGACCGAGTGTTTCAAAATTGAACGATATTGCTCACCAAACACTATAGGGCAGAAAGCGCCGTCCTGCGAGTATAGGTGTTGCCCCGCATCGCCATCCTGGCGGGGCGATAAGAGCTCTTCGGGACTTATAAACCTGCGGACAAGCCATACCCGCAAGAGCTCCTATCGCTCCACCGAAGGCTTGCGCTCACCGGCAGCCAGCACGCGAATAAGCTACTTCTCTACCAGATTCCCAGCACGTGCTGCATTCCCAAACTCATGCACGCAATGCCAATCCAGCAGCAAAAGCCCAACGCGATGGGCTTGCCGCCCTTTTTGACCAGCTCGACGATATCGGTATTAAAACCAATAGCCGCCATGGCCATCACAATAAAGAACTTCGACAGCTCCTTGATGGGCGCCGTGATGGACGCGGGAAGCTGAAGCACCGTGGTGATCACGCTCGCCAGCACAAAGAACAGCACAAACATGGGAAACGCACGTTTAAGCGAGAACGTGCTTTTGGCGTCACCGCCGGCCTTGCGTGCCAGATGCATCTGCCAGCATGCGAGGACCAGCGTGATGGGAATAATGGCCAGCGTCCTGGTGAGCTTGACCACTGTGGCGCTCTCGAGCACATTGGCGCCGGGATGCATGCTGTCCCAGGCGCTCGCCGCAGCCGTTACCGACGAGGTGTCGTTGATGGCGGTGCCGGCAAACAGGCCAAAGCCCTCGTTGGTCAGCCCGAGCATGCCGCCGAGCGTCGGAAACACGAGCGCCGCGATAACGTTAAACAGGAAGATGACCGAAATGGCCTGGGCAATCTCGCGATCGTCGGCATCGATGACGGGCGCGGTCGCAGCGATGGCCGAACCGCCGCAAATCGACGAACCCACACCCACAAGCGTCGCGATCTTACCCGGTACGTTCATGACGCGGCAGAGCACAAAGGCGATGACAAGCGAGGTCGAGATCGTCGCCACGATAATCGGCAGCGACTGGGCGCCCTTGGACAGAATCTGGGAGAGGTTCATGCCAAAGCCAAGCAGGATAACCGCGTACTGCAAGACTTTTTTGGACGTATAGGTGACGCCGGCGGCGAGCTGTTCGCGACGCTTCCTGGGAAAGACGAGCGCCAGGACCATGCCAAAGAGGATGGCAAATACCGGACCGCCGACCACCTCAATTTGTTTGCCGAGCAACGTCGCGGGAATGGCAATGATCAGGCAGAACAAGACGCCTTTCCAGCGCTCGCGAACGATATTTGCCAGTTGCATATGGGATTCCTTCTTTCTATTTCACGTTTGCGACGGCTTATGATACGGCAACATTGAGCACAGCCTTGCGCAAACACAGACTAAGATGCCGCAATAGTTCTCAGGCAACAGCCGAATTGCCCACCGCGGAGAGCTGATTCGCGGCATAATTAACAACTGACATATGAGTTTGATAGAACAGTTGCGAGGCGCTATGGAAGAATCGATGCACGTCGGCGAGCAGGAAACGAGCCTACAGGACCAGTCCTACCACACCATTCGACGCAAAATCGTCTACCTGGACTACAAGCCGGGCGAAAAGCTGGGCGTCAAGCAACTTTGCGACGACCTAGATATGGGGCGCACCCCTGTGCGCGAGGCTTTGGTTCGTTTGGCGCAGGAAGGCCTGGTGCGCACCGTGCCCCAGAGCGGTACCTACGTCTCGCCCATCAACCTCACCCTTGCCGAGAGTGCCTGTTACATCCGCGAGCATCTGGAAAAGCAGGTGATTGTGGAGTGCTGTGCGCGCGCCACGTCGGCCGGCATCGAGCAGCTCGACCGCGCCATCGTGCTGCAGGAAAAGGCCATGGCCGAAGAGGATCGCATCGGCTTCTTTTTGAGCGACAACCTCATGCATCACATGATTTTTAGCATCGCATGTCGCAGCACCGTGTGGTCGTGGCTCGAAGAGACCAATGCCGACCTGGAGCGCTTCCGCTGGCTGCGCGCCGCCACGCAGGTTCTCGACAATCAGGACATCGTGAACGAGCACAAGCAGATTCGCCGCGCTATCGCCGGTCGCGACCCCATCGAAGCGAGCTTTTTGGTCAGCAAGCACCTGCATATGATGTTCCGCAACCAGACCGAGGTTCTGGACCAGTTCCCCGAGTACTTCGAGACCAGCAAGCTCCGCTAACCTGCCAAATAGGGACAGGTTTATTTTGGCAGGTTTTATCTGGGCAAATGAAACAAGGCCCGGCTCCGCTGCAACGGAGCCGGGCCTTGGTCGCCAGAATGGCGGAACCAACTACTCCACGGTAACGCTCTTTGCCAGGTTGCGGGGCTGGTCGACGTCGCAGCCGCGCAGGATGGCAACCTCGCGGGCGAGCAGCTGCAGCGGGACGCTCGCCGTGATGGGGCTGAACACGTCGCGGACGGCCGGCACGCGAATGATGCAGTCGGCAATCTTGTTGATTTCCTCGTCGCCCTCGGTAGCAACGACGATGACCTTGGCGCCGCGCGCCTTGCACTCCATGAGGTTCGACACGGTCTTGTCGTAGGTGGCACTCTTGGTGGCCACGGCGATGACAGGGAAGCCCGGGTCGATCAAGGCAATGGGGCCGTGCTTCATCTCGCCGGCGGCGTAGGCCTCGGCGTGCAGGTAGCTGACCTCTTTGAGCTTAAGCGCGCCCTCGTAGGAAATAGCGGCACCCATGCCACGGCCCACGAACAGCGCCGACTGCGCGTCCTTGCACAGCAGGGCGGCCTCATGAACGGCCTCGGTTTGGGTATCCAAAATCCACTGGATCTGCTCGGCCGTATCGGAAAGCTCGCGGAACAGCATGCGCGCCTGCTTGGTGGTCAAGCGGTACTTGACCTGCGCCAGCAGCAGGGCCAAAAGCGTAAGGCTCACGACCTGGCCGATGAAGCTCTTGGTCGAGGCGACCGCGATCTCCTTGTTGGCCTTGGTGTAGATGACGCCGTCGCTCTCACGCGCCACGGGGCTGCCCACCACGTTGGTGATGCCGAAGACCTTGGCACCCTTGATGCGCGCGTCGCGAATGGCGGCAAGGGTATCGGCCGTCTCGCCCGACTGGGACACGGCCACGACGAGCGTCGTCGGCGTGATGATGGGGTTGCGATAGCGGAACTCGCTGGCCGCCTCCACCTCGGTGGGGATGCGAGCCCAGCCCTCAATGAGATTCTTGGCAATGAGGCCAGCGTGATAGCTGGTGCCGCAAGCGATCACGTAGACGCGGTCGATGTCGTTGAGTTCCTCGAGCGAAAGGCCCAGCTCGTCGATGTCGAGCTCGCCGGCCGGCGTCATACGACCAACCAGCGTGTCGCGCACAACGCGCGGCTGCTCGTGAATCTCCTTGAGCATAAAGTCGGGATAACCGCCCTTTTCTGCCATGTCCAGGTCCCAGTCGATGTGGGTGACCTTGGGCTCGATAACGTTGCCGGCCTCGTCGGTGTACTCGACGCCTGCGGGCGTGAGCTTGGCAAACTGACCGTCCTCGAGCACCACGACATCGCGGGTGGCGTCGATGAGCGCGATGACATCGGAAGCAACATAGGAGCCGGTTTCGCCCACACCGACTACGATCGGGGAATCCTTGCGGGCCACGGCGATCACGCCGGGCTCGTCAGCGCACACGGCGGCCAGACCATAGGCACCGACCACGTGGGTGCAAGCCTCGCGCACGGAGGCCATCAGGTCGTGCGTCTCGGCATAGGCCTCTTCGATCAGATGCGCGAAGACCTCGGTATCGGTCTCGCTCTTAAAGTGGTGGCCGCGAC
>USMR01000087.1 GCA_900555815.1 uncultured Collinsella sp. | reverse complement strand
GAGGACTACGACAAGCTCGTGACCCGTATGGACGAGCTGGGTCTGGACAAGTCCAGCTACGACTGGTACCTGAACCTGCGCAAGTTCGGCGGCGTGGAGCACTCCGGCTACGGTCTGGGCTTCGAGCGCTTGGTCATGTATCTGACCGGCGTGGGCAACATCCGCGACGTCCTGCCGCACCCGCGCACCGTGGGCAACGCCGACTTCTAATCGTCGGGCGCTAGCTCGCGTCGCCACACGCCAACGCTCATCGCACAAGCGCCTCTCGACATCGGTCGAGAGACGCTTTTTTTCAACAGCATCCGTCAAGCTTTTGGCAAGTTTTTAGTCAGTTGAGCAGGGCTGTTGAAAACTCGACCCGCCGTTTGCCGACGACTACCGACCACCCAGAGCGCCCTGCGCCCCTGGGAAAGCCCCACGTCCTAGGCTCCATACCGTCGCCACCCAAAACGGAAAGGACGTGGGCACCATGACCGAAGCCGCTGTTGAAACCTACGACACCACGACTAGAGGCGCCGCCTCGATGGCAGCCTATCGCGCCGTTCGCATCCTGCAACTATTAAGCGAAAACACCGGCGAGGACAAGGCCATGCTTTCCGATGAGTTGATCCGGCGCCTCGCCCATCCCGACGACCCCGCCCGCATGCCCATCTCGGCGGCGCGGCGCAGCATCTACACCGCCATCTCCGCGCTTCGCCATGCCGGATACGAAATTGAGTACAAACGCGGCGTGGGCTACAAACTTCTTACCCGCCCGCTCACCGACGAAGAGATCATCCGGCTCCACGGTATGGTCATGCGCAACCGCTCCACGCCTATCGCTATCCGCAAGAGCATGGCGCAGCACTTAGTTGCCATGGCAAGTGCCGACGTTCGCGGCTACCTCGACACACCCGAGCCCGCTCCAAGCGCAGGCAGCAAGGCTACCAAGGCAACGCGCACGCCCATCAAGCGCATCGACACGTGCGAGCTCGTCGAGCAGGCCATCGACCACGGAACCACGGTGAGTTTTGATATTTCGAGCGTCACGACACGCGGCGAAACCGAAGCAGCACGGATGACACTCCGTCCCTTTGCCATCAGACAGCGCGATGGCATCTCGTATCTGCTGGGAACGGTCTACGACGCCCGAGGCACCGACGATACGCTGCGCACCGTCGAGATCGCCCGTATGAGAAACGTCAGCACGCGCCTGCTCGACGGCAAGAAGCTCTTCGCCGCCCTGGACGAGGACGACGCCTCCTCCGCCGCATAAGACCCTCCGCCGCCCATTCGACTACCCGTACCGCCCATCCGATTCTGTATTAAAAAACCCGCCAGGCTGTTGTAAAAATGGACATCAGCGCTACTATAGTTCCACTTGCACTTTGTCCCAGTGCAGTGTTTCCAGCCATTTTTATACTGGGGGTAATGATATGAAGGACATCACCATCAGCCGCAGGAGCCTTCTGGTCTCCGCCGGCCTGCTCGCGCTCGCCCCGCTCGCCGGATGCGGCGGCAGCTCTGGTTCCGGCTCCGCTGCCGCCGGTTCCGACTACACCATCGGCGTTCTGCAGCTCACCGAGCACTCCGCGCTCGATGCCGCCAACGACGGCTTCGTCAAGGCCATCAAGAAGAGCGGCCTTAAGGTCAAGATCGACCAGAAGAACGCCCAGAACGACCAGTCCACGTGTAAGTCCATTGCCGACAAGTTTGTGGGCGACAACGTCAACCTGATTTATGCCATCGCCACGCCCGCCGCGCAGGCTGCCGCCGGCGCCACGGCCGATATCCCCATCGTGGGCTGCGCCATCACCGACTACGCCGCCTCCGGCCTGGTCCAGGACAACGACAAGCCCGGCACCAACGTCACGGGCGCTTCCGACCTCACCCCGGTCGCCGAGCAGCTCGAGATGATGCAGAAGGTCCTGCCCGACGTAAAGAAGGTCGGCCTGCTCTACTGCACCGCCGAGTCCAACTCCGACGTCCAAATCAAGGCCGCCAAGAAGGAGCTCGACAAGCTGGGCCTCGAGTACACTGACTTCACCGTCTCGAGCTCCAACGAGATTCAGTCCGTCGTCGAGTCTGCCGTGGGCAAGGTCGACGCGCTGTACTCCCCCACCGACAACACCATCGCCGCGGGTGCCTCGCAGGTCGGCCAGATCTGCAAGGAGAACAAGCTCCCCTTCGTGACTGGCGAGGAGGGCATGTGCAAGGCCGGCGGCCTGTTCACCCTCTCCATCAACTACGAGGATCTGGGCTACGCCGCAGGCGAGATGGCCGTCAAGATCCTGAAGGGCGAAGCCAAGCCCGAGGACATGGCGATCAAGCACCTCTCGAGCAAGGACTTGGTCGTCGTCAAGAACGACGAGATGGCCGAGGCTCTGGGCATCGATCTTTCCGCTCTGGACGAGTAGCGCCATGCGCGGTAGCGCGTCTAGGGCACGCACTCGCGCCGTTGACGTGTTATTCAATATCTGAGCCACAGGGGCGAACGCCAAAGACCGGCGTTCGCCCTGCTTGTTTCGGATGAGTCAAAACATCCGGCCGCAGCTCTTTTATGCATTGTTACCGCTATCATGGTGACTCACGTGTCCACCCTATCCTAGGAGGTATGAAGCATGCTCATTGCATTGCAGGGCGCCGTTTCGCAGGGCGTCCTCTGGGGCATTATGGTGCTTGGCGTGTTTATCACGTTCCGCCTGCTCGACATTCCCGATATGACCTGCGACGGCAGCTTTGCCCTCGGCGGCTGCGTCTGCGCTGTGCTCATCGTCAATAGCAACGTCGACCCGCTGCTCGCCGTGCTGGCCGGTATGTGCGCCGGCGCCATCGCGGGTGCCGTCACGGGCATTTTGACCACCGTCTTCGAGATTCCCGCGATCCTCGCCGGAATCCTCACCCAGATCAGCCTGTGGTCCATCAACCTGCGCATCATGGGCAAGTCCAATACGCCCATTCTTGCCAAGGGCACCGTGTTTTCGGCCGTCAGCAATATGACCGGCCTGCCGCAGTCCACCGTTGCCATCATCTTGGGCATCCTGCTCGCCGTGGCTATCGTTGCCATCCTGTATTGGTTCTTTGGCACCGAGATTGGCTCGGCGCTGCGCGCCACCGGCAACAACGAGTACATGATCCGCGCCCTGGGCGTCAACACCAACTCCACCAAGATGATCGCCCTCGTGCTCTCCAACGCCCTCATCGGCCTTTCGGGCGCGCTCATCTGCCAGAGCCAAAAGTATGCCGACATTGGTATGGGCACCGGTGCCATCGTTATCGGTCTTGCCGCCATTGTTATCGGTGAGGTGCTCGGCCGTCTGCTGCCCGGCGGCCTCACGCAGTTTAGCGTCCGTCTTGCCTCCGCCGTCTTTGGCTCCGTGGTGTACTTCCTTATCCGCGCCATCGTGCTGCAGTTGGGCATGGACGCCAACGACATGAAGCTGCTTTCCGCCGTAATTGTCGCTGTGGCCCTGTGCGTACCCGTGGCTTGGGAGCGCTATAAGCTCCGCAGCTCCTACACGAAGGGGGATGAGGCAGATGCTTAAGCTCTCGCACGTCAAGAAGACCTTTAACAAGGGCACCGTCACCGAGAAGCGCGCGCTCACCGGCGTCGACCTCACCCTGAATGACGGCGACTTTGTAACCGTGATCGGCGGCAACGGCGCCGGCAAGTCCACGCTGCTCAACATGATCGCCGGCGTGTACCCGCTCGATTCGGGCGTTATTGAGCTCGACGGCACCGACATCTCGCGCCTGAGCGAGTCGCAGCGCGCCAAGTACCTGGGCCGCGTGTTTCAGGACCCCATGCGCGGTACCGCTGCCGACATGCAAATCGCCGAGAACCTGGCCCTCGCCAAGCGTCGCGGCCAGCGTCGCGGCCTTTCGTGGGGCGTCACCAAGGCCGAGAAAGATGAGTACGTTGAGCTGCTCAAGCGCCTGGACCTTGGTCTGGACACGCGTCTCAACGCCAAGGTCGGCCTGCTCTCGGGCGGCCAGCGCCAGGCACTCACCCTGTTGATGGCCACGCTCACCAGGCCGCGCCTACTGCTGCTCGACGAGCACACCGCGGCCCTCGACCCCAAGACGGCCTCTAAGGTGCTCAACCTGACCGAGGAGATCGTCGACGAGAACCACCTGACCACGCTCATGGTCACGCACAACATGAACGACGCCATCCGTCTGGGCAACCGTCTGATCATGATGCACGAGGGCCATGTGATCTACGACGTGGCCGGCGACGAGAAGAAGTCGCTCACCGTGGCCGACCTGCTGCAGAAGTTCGAGGAGGTCTCGGGCGGCGAGCTCGCCAACGACCGCATGCTGCTAAGCTAAAACCTGCCAAATAGGGACAGGTTTATTTTGGCAGGTTTTATCTGCGCAAACGTCAAAACCGCCGCTAAGGGACAGACGCCCTTGCGGCGGTTTTCGCATATGATGTCGATAATCCGATATTCAACCAGACATTCTGGCTAAGGACTAAGGAAACTGCCATGAAAAGACTCCCCCGCCTTGCGTTAGCCGCCGCGTTGTTTGCCGGCGCGCTCGCAGGCATCCCAAGCCTCGCTTTCGCGGGGAACCTGCCCGCCGCTATTGACGGCTCCGTGGCCGTCATGCACACCAACGACATCCACGGCAGCTACAAGTACAGCTACAACGAAAGCAAGGGCACCGGCACCGTCGGCTTCGACGGACTGGCAGTTCTCTATAGCGCCCAAAGCAGCGCCCCCGATCTTTTGCTCGATGCGGGCGCGACCTTCCACGGACAGTCCTTCGCCACCATGAGCGAGGGCAAGAGCATCGCCGAGCTCATGGACACCTTCTACGCCGACGGCTACGACGCGACCACGCCAGGCAACCATGACTGGAGCTACGGCGCAGACAAGCTCCGCACCATGACCGGCTACAGCACCACCGGCACGCCCTTCGCCATACTCTGCGCGAACGCGAAGTCTACGAGCGGCGTATGGAGCTCGAGCATCACGAAGACGCTCAATCGCACCTGGGAGGATAGCGAGGATCACTCCACATTCGACTACAAAATCAAGGTCGGCGTCGTCGGAGCCATGGATGAGTCGCTAGGTTCCTCGCTGCGCGCAGACCTGGTCGCGGGCACCAGCTTCTCGAGTGCCGCAAACGCCATCAATGCCGAGGCAGAGCAGCTGCGCAAGGAGGGCTGCGATGTTGTTG
>USMR01000086.1 GCA_900555815.1 uncultured Collinsella sp. | reverse complement strand
GACTACTGCGGCCAGGAGCACATCAAGCAGAGCCTGCGCGTGTTGATCGAAGCGGCGCAGAACCGTGGCGAGACGCTCGACCACGTGATTTTCTCGGGTCCTCCGGGCCTGGGCAAGACCACGCTGGCCACCGTTATCGCCAACGAGCTGGGCGCTCAGATCAAGACCACGAGTGGCCCCGCCATCGCGCGCACGGGCGACCTGGCGGCCATCCTTACTAACTTGCAGCCGGGTGATGTGCTGTTTATCGACGAGATCCACCGCCTCAACCGTTCGGTCGAGGAGGTCCTGTACCCCGCGATGGAGGACTTTGCCCTCGATATCGTGATTGGCAAGGGTCCGGCGGCGCGCTCGATTCGCCTGGATATCCCCAAGTTTACGCTGGTAGCGGCAACGACTCGCTCGGGCATGTTGACCGGCCCACTACGCGACCGTTTTGGCATTTCGTATCGCCTGGATTACTACACCGTCGAGGAGCTCGCCCAGATTGTGACACGCTCGGCGACCATTCTGGGTGTGACGATCGACCATGCCAGTGCACTCGAGATCGGCTCGCGTTCCCGCGGTACGCCGCGTCTTGCCAACCGTCTGCTCAAGCGCGTGCGCGACTACGCGCAGGTGCGCGGCAACGGTCCTATTGAGCTTGACATTTGCCGTCAGGCGCTCGAGTTCTTTGAGATCGACGAGCTTGGTCTGGACTGGATGGACATTCGCATCTTGGAGACGCTTGCCAAGACGTTCTCCGGCCGTGCCGTGGGCCTGACGACGCTTGCTAGCGCGGTGGGCGAGGACCCGGGTACGCTTGAGGATGTCTACGAGCCCTATCTGCTGCAGTGCGGCTTGATGATTCGCACGCCCCAGGGCCGCCAGGCAACGCTTCGCACCTTTGAGCATTTGGGTATTGAACCGACCCTGTAGGAATGGGCTTGTTTTAGCGCATCTGTAGGCTATCGCTGGGCATCGGGTAAACATATCGCCGTTCATCGGTTATGGGCGTTTTACTATTGCGCGCCCGTGCTATGCTGAATTGGTCTTTTTCTCATTCGGTAACGAAAGGACCGCCCATGCCTACTGACATCGAAATCGCACGTTCTGTCACGCCGCTGCCTATTACCGAGGTGGCCAAGAACGCCGGCGTCGACGTTAAGCACCTTATTCCGTACGGCTTCGACAAGGCTAAGGTCGACTATTCACTGCTCAACGAGCCGACTGATCACCAGGCCAAGCTCGTTCTCGTGACCGCTATCAACCCAACGCCTGCGGGCGAGGGCAAGACCACCACGACCATCGGTCTGGCCGATGGCCTGCGTCGTCGCGGCGTCAAGAGTGCCGTGGCCCTGCGCGAGCCTTCGCTCGGCCCCGTCTTTGGCGTTAAGGGCGGTGCTGCCGGCGGCGGCTGGGCTCAGGTCATCCCCATGGAGGATATCAACCTGCACTTTACCGGCGACTTCCACGCTATCGGTGCCGCCAATAACCTGCTGGCCGCCATGCTCGATAACCACATCCAGCAGGGCAATCAGCTCGGTATTGACGTTAAGCGCATCACTTGGAAGCGCGTCGTCGATATGAACGACCGTCAGCTGCGCCACGTCATCGACGGCATTGGCGGTAAGGCCCAGGGCGTGCCGCGCGAGGACGGCTTCGATATCACCGTTGCCTCCGAGGTCATGGCGATCCTGTGCCTGTCCACGAGCATCAGCGATCTTAAGGAGCGCTTGGGCGAGATCGTTGTCGGCTATAGCTATGCCGGCGAGCCCGTCCGCGCCCGCGACCTTAAGGCCCAGGGAGCTATGGCCGCACTGCTCAAGGATGCGCTCAAGCCCAATCTGGTGCAGACGCTCGAGGGCACGCCCGCGTTTGTCCACGGCGGTCCCTTCGCCAACATTGCCCACGGCTGCAACTCCATCATGGCCACGCGTATGGCTATGCGTTTTGGCGATGTCGCCATTACCGAGGCGGGCTTTGGTGCCGACCTGGGTGCCGAGAAATTCCTGGACATCAAGTGCCGCATGACGGGCGTTCGTCCCAACGCCGTCGTGGTCGTCGCCACCGCTCGCGCGTTGAAGTACAACGGTGGCGTCGCCAAGGCCGATCTCAACGAGGAGAACCTCGAGGCACTCAAGGCTGGCATGCCCAACCTGCTGCGTCACGTCGACAACATCCAGAACGTTTATGGTCTGCCCTGCGTGGTCGCCATCAACCGTTTCCCGACGGACACCGAGGCCGAGCTTGCTCTCATCGAGTCCGAATGCCAGAAGCTCGGCGTCAACGTTAAGCTTTCCGAGGTCTGGGCCAAGGGCGGCGAGGGCGCGCTCGACCTGGCCGATGAGGTCATGCGTCTGATTGAACAGCCGAGCGAGCTCAAGTTTGCCTATGAGGACGGCGCTGATGTCGCTGATGCCCTCGAGGCCGTTGCCACCAAGGTCTACCGCGCCGACGGCGTTGACTTTACGCCGGCCGCCAAGCGCCAGCTCGCCGAGCTGCGCGAGAATGGCTTTGGCAACCTGCCGGTGTGCGTCGCCAAGACGCAGTACAGCTTTAGCGACAACGCCAAGGCCCTGGGCGCTCCCGAGAACTTCCGTATCACGGTGCGTGAGCTCAAGGTTTCCGCCGGTGCCCACTTTGTGGTCGCACTGACTGGCAGTGTTCTGACCATGCCGGGCCTGCCCAAGGTCCCCGCGGCCGAGAACATCGACGTCGACAACGACGGCAACATCACCGGCCTGTTTTAAGCCTGCTGTCCATAGCTGCTTGTCCGCCCCGCCGTGCCCACAAGGCCCGGCGGGGCTTTTTGATCCTTAGGCCCGCGCATGTCTTGTAGATACCGGCGGGCTCTGCCCATCATAGGCTTTTGCGCGGGTAGAATGCATGGATAACTTGAGGCTCACGCGCGACGGAAAGGAATCGTTGCATGGATCAGGACAAGACAACCGTGATGGGCGGCTACGGTTCCGCGCAGGCTGGCGATAGCGCCGATGCGACCCGCGTTGTTCCCAACCCCGGTTATACCGACCCCGCCGCGACGCAGCCTTCTGCCGAGCCCACCCGGGTTATGGGCTATGGCGACACGGCGCAGGATTCTTACGCTACATCTTCGCAAGGCCCCTATGGCAACGCAGCTCCGGATCCGTTTGATTACGCACCGCAGGATTCTTATGCTGCCTCGACGCCGAATCCCTATGATGGCCTGCCGCAGAATCCCATTCCGCAGCCTCAGCAGACGACGTATATGCCTCGCACGGCGCAGCCTCGCTACGAGTCGCACGAGCCGTATCGCGAGTACCCCAAGTCGATTCCGCAATATGGCGAGGACGAGGAGAAGAGACCGTCGCGTTCGTCGAGCGTGATCAAGAAGATCCTCATCGTGCTGGCGATTTTCTTTGCGCTGTCGGTTGTGTTTGCCATCGTGTCGGGCATGCTCAACAAGCGAGGGAGTTCAACGGCCGATACCGCTGCCGAACAAACCGAGTTCGCCTCGTCTAGCACCGTCGATCTGAGCGATATCCCGGGACAGTACTGGTCCAACGCCAAGAAGATCCTCAAGTCGCGCGGCGCCGATCTTTCGAATGCCGTGATTCTGACCGATGACGGCTCGACGCCCGTTGTCGATGCCAACTGGGTCGTCACATCTGCCTACTATAACGACAACGGTAGCCTCGAGATTCAGCTCACGCGCAAGGACAGCTCGTTGGGCAATGCGTCCGGCGACCAGGGCGGCGCGGACAGCTCGAGTTCCAATACGCTGGAGGACTTGAGCAACAAGGCGCAGGAGTTGGGAGACAAGGCGCAAGAGCTGGGCGACACGGCACAAAACCTGGGCGATACCGCGCAGAACTTGGGCGGCTTGGCGACGGATGCCTGGAACGCCCTGCAAAACGGCATCTCGAGCGCGCAGGGAAACTAGCTGTTAAGCAGGCTACAACTGCTCGGCCGGACGCTCGGGCGAGCTAAAGCCCGAATCAAACGTGACGACGCATGAGGCATCGGGTCGGCGCTCGTGCACGATGCGCGTGACGAGCTCCAGCAGCTCCTCGTCGGATATGTCAAAGCCGTCGGGACGCACCAGGTCAAACGAAACGAACCCGTCGTGCTCGTGCAGGTCGTGGATGGAGAGCGCGGGATCGATCTGCATGACGCCGCGCTTGACCCAGCTGCGCAGGTCGTCGCTGGTGGTGGCGATGGGGTCGCAGTGCAGCGTGATATCGATGCCCATTTGGCGCTTGATGTCGTGCTCGATGGTGTCCAAAATCTCGTGGTGCTCAAATGCGTCGCCCTCGCCGGGCATCTCCACGTGGGCGCTGGCAAACTGACGACCGGGGCCGTAGTCGTGCACCATCAGGTCGTGTGTGCCCAAGACCTGCGGATAGGACATGATCTTATCGCGGATTGCCTGGACGAGCTTGGGGTCGGGCGCTTGCCCCAGCAATGGGCTGATGGCGTCGCGCACTAGGCCCATGCCGCTGATGCAGATGAAGATGCCCACACCCAGGCCTGCCCAGCCATCGAGGTCAAAGCCGGTCGTCTGCGAAATAAGCGCCGCCACCAAGACCGAGCCCGAGGTGATGACGTCGTTTTTGGAGTCCTGCGCCGTGGCGATGAGCGTTTCGGAATCGATGCGGTTACCCAGCGTGCGGTTGAACGCGGCCATCCAGAGCTTTACGAGCATGGACGTAGCCAGTGCCGCAAGGGAAATGAACGTGTAAGCGGTGGGGGAAGGCTTGATGATCTTGGTGACCGACTCGAGGATCAGGTTGATGCCGACGGCGCAAACCAGGACGGCGACGAACAGGCCGGCTAGGTACTCATAGCGGCCGTGACCATAGGGGTGGCCTTCGTCTGCCGGGCATCGGAGAGGTTGTTGAAAGCGTCGGCGATGAGGGAGACGGAGCCGGCGAGCAGGCCCGCGATGCCCTTGGCCAGGCACAGGGTGATGTTGAGTCCAATGCAGATGAGGCTTGCGGTAAAACCCGCGTTGGTGCGGCAAGATGCATCGACCGGCTCGTCCTCGCTGCCGGGAACAAGCGTATGTACCAGCCGATTTACAAATAGCATAGCGGTCGTCCTCACAATCATGTTTAAGGGGATAGTGTAGCTCGCGCGGGGGCGCCGTGCACCGATGCTCAGAAAATGCAGCAATAGTCTGCCGGTGCTAACGAGCGAGCCTTCTCGTCTGCCTGGGT
>USMR01000085.1 GCA_900555815.1 uncultured Collinsella sp. | reverse complement strand
GCCACTCAGCGGACTCCTTCCACGGGCAACGGGTCTGCATCCAGACGTTGTCGCCGTACCACCAGTTGAGCAGCAGGTCGGGGTCGGCGCCGAAGCAGGAAGGATCGCCAGGGGCAAGGAGGATATCGTAGGCCTCGCCGCCGTCGATGGCAGCGTAAGTGGCCGGCGAGGTATCGGTCTGGATGGTCACATCGAAGCCGAGAGCGTCGAGGTCGTTCTTGACCTGGGCGGCCATGCCCTTAATCTGCTCGTTGTCGGTGGTGCGCAGGGTGATGGCACCCGGGGTGATGCCAGACTCCTCGATGAGCTTCTTAGCCTTCTTGGCGTCGGTCTTGTACACCGTGGAAGCCTCATGATAGTTGGTGAAGCTCTTGGGCAGGTAGCAGCTGGCAGCGGTGGCAAGGCCGGCGAAGGTGTTGCTGACCATCTTCTCGGTGTCGAGCGCATACATGACAGCCTGACGGACCTTGACGTTGTTCCAAGGCTCCTTGGCGACGTTGAACATGATGAAGCGGGTGCCGAAACCCTGAACGTTATCGATCTTGCAGCCGGCGCTCTCGAGCTGGTCGACGGCGTCAGCGCTAACGAGCTCCATAACGAGCGTGGAGCCCTCCTGCTGAGCGGTAACGCGAGCGGTGGGGTCGGTCAGGATGCTGTACTGGATCTTCTTATCCTCGGCAGCATACTCACCGTTGTACTCGGGGTTGGGAACCAAGGTGATCTCGGTATCGGAGATAGAGTCGTACATCCAGGGGCCGGAACCGATCGGCTGCTTGGCGCGATCCTCCTCGGTCTGGGTGGCCGGGGTAACGCGGACGATGGCCAGACGATCCTTGAGCAGGGAGAAGTTGGGGACCTTAGTCTTGACCGTCACGGTGCTGGCGTCCTTGGCCTCGATGGACTCGAAGGGCTGGAAGAACGGAGCATAGGTAGCGGAAGCGGCGCAAGCGGTGTAGGAGGCAACGACATCGTCAGCGGTGACCTCGGTGCCATCGGAGAACTTGGCGCCCTTGCGGATGGTGACCTCGAAAGTGGTGTCGTCCACAGACTTGGGATCGTCGGTGGCGAGCTCGTTGATGGTGCTGTAGTCGTGGTAATCGATGCCGTAGAGGCCCTCGACGACGTGCCAGTTAGCACCCAGGCCCACAGCGGAGCCGGTGCTGGCGGGATCGAAGCTGGACGGAGCGTAAGCGGAACCAGCGGTGATCACGCCGCCGCCACGGTTGGCGGAATCGGTGGAGCCGGAAGCGGAACCCTCGTCGCTAGAGCTGCCACCGCAGCCAGTGAGACCAAGGCCGGCGACAGCAGCGACGCTGCCGGTGAGGCCGAGGAACGAACGCCTGGACATACCCTTGTTGATGATGGCCATGTCTTCTCCTATCAATAGAGAATCTTACTCGGGAGCACCTAGACGTGCCCCCGCGCAACTTGCGGACGATATATACCTTACCTACCGACGAACCCAACTGAGGTGCCGCGCTCGGCGACCGATACATACATACGCTTGAACGGTATTTACTACCGTTCACCGAATTCGTTGACAAATGATTCGCCAGACAGTATGTATCGGCGAGGTGAGATATCAGTCTTCGTCAACCCGCAGGATAGCAGGGTTTTCGCTTGGGTTAGTCAAACGTTTTAGCGTTAATAAAACCCGAAACCAGCAGGCAATCATGGCGAAATAAATGGTTGAAAATCGCGCAATCATGTATATCAGTTGTTTGGCTCGTGTTTAGCTATCGGAATGGCCAGCCGCCGCCTCGGCGCGCTCGGCATTCCACGCAACGAGCGCCTCGTGGACCGCCTTGGCAACATCGGCAGGTATGCCGCGAACTTCCGCGATCTCTTGCTCGCTCGCCGCGCGCAAACGCTTCATCGAGCCAAAATGGCGCATAAGGGCACGTTTTCTGGTGGGTCCCACGCCTGGAACGTCATCGAGTACCGAAACTGTCATGGCTTTATCGCGCAACTCACGATGGAATGTGATTGCAAAACGGTGCGATTCATCGCGCACCTGTTTAATTAGATAGAGCGAAGCAGACCCGGTCGGCAGCACGACGGGAGTCTCGTCCCAAGGCACGAAAACCTCCTCATCGGCCTTTGCCAAGCCACAAACCGGTATATCGAGCCCAAGAGCCTCAAGCTGCTTGATCGCAGCGGTCAATTGCGGCTTACCGCCATCGACAACGAGCAAATCGGGGCGCGAGCCAAAGCGCTCGTCGGCCATGCGCTCGGGAGCATAGCGTCGTCCCAAAACCTCGGACATCGACACGAAGTCGTTTGCCTCGTCCAATTCGGCCTGAATTTTAAAACGACGGTACTGGCTCTTGTCGGCGCGTCCGTTGGTAAACACCACCATCGAGGCGACCGTAAAGGTTCCATGCAGCGTCGAGATATCGAAGCACTCGATACGCATCGGCGGCGCCGGCAGCGCCAGCGCGCTTTCGAGCTCCAGGAGCGCTTGATTGGTGCGGTCGTCAGCGTACCCCGTTCGCATCATGTAGCGCATGAGGGCATGGCGCGCATTTTTGGATGCCATATCGAGCAAACGGTGCTTTTCGCCACGCTGCGGCCTATGGAGATGGCAGGAACGCTCGCGCTTGCCTGCAAGCCACTCCCCCAACGCCTCCGCATCCTCAAGCTCGACAGAGAGGTTTATCTCAGCTGGAATATCAGCCGTCTCGTCGTAATAGCGCTTAAGAAAGCCCGATTGAAGTTCCTCTTCGTCGACATCCAAACCCTTATCGAGAATAAACTCGCAGGTTCGAACCGTTCGACCCTCACGCACGACAAAGACGCAAGCGGCGGAGATGGTCTCCTCGCGATAGAACCCGATGACATCGATATCGACACTGGAGGGAAAAACGACTTGCTGACGATCGTCCAGACCCCTGATGACCTCCAAACGACGTTTGACGCGTGCCGCGCGCTCAAAGTCGAGCGCCTCGGCGGCATCCGTCATCTCGG
Organism: uncultured Collinsella sp.; assembly: GCA_900555815.1. GTDB lineage: Bacteria > Actinomycetota > Coriobacteriia > Coriobacteriales > Coriobacteriaceae > Collinsella. Next base: position 2,217 of record USMR01000085.1, on the reverse strand, counting down.
AGGTCAGCTCATCGACGACATCCTTGCGATGGCCCGACAAAAAGCGCTCGACACGCTTGACGTTCTTGGCATAGTCTGCCGGGGAAATCGCGCCGACACACGCACCCGGGCCGCGCCCGACATGGTAGTCAAAGCAGGGACGCCCGTTTTGCGCGCAAATCATATTGACGATGTCTTCCTCGCCCTTGTGGGACTCAACGATACGGCGACAACGACGCCACTCCGCACAGGATGCGGAGCAGATGGGAATAACCTTGCGCAGCGTATCTATCGTCTCACGTGCCGCACGGCTATCGGTATAGGGTCCAAAATAGCGCGTTCCCGGCTTATGACGCTCACGCGTATATTTGATAGCGGGATACAGGTCGCCCTTTGTAATGGCGATAAAGGGGTAGCTCTTGTCATCCTTGAGGTCGACGTTAAAGTACGGATGGTACTGACCAATCAAATTGCGCTCGAGCACCAACGCCTCATGCTCGGTCTCCACCACGATATAGTCAAAGCTCGCCACCAGCTGCATCATCAGCGGAATCTTTTGACGCTCATCCTGCAGTGTCACGTATTGACGCATGCGGGCGCGTAGGTTTTTCGCCTTGCCCACGTAGATGACATCGCCTTTGGCATCCTTCCAAAGGTAGCATCCGGGCTGTGTGGGAACGCGCGAAACCTGCTCGGCAAGCGTTGGAATGTTGTCGTGACCGGCCACGCGCACCTACTTGCGACGAAGCAGCGCCGAGACCTCGGGCATCTTAAGGACGACGGCAAGGCCAAAGGTAACAGCAAGCGAGACGACACCCGCAACGCAAACATAGCCAAGAGTAATCAGAATCGAACCGCCAAGCGCCCCGACAAAGTGCTCAAGCGCCCACATGACGCCGGCGCCTGCGGCAGCACCCAGGCCACCGAGCAAAAGGCCAAAGAAACCGCCATGTAGGATAGATTTGACCTGAAGGCCACGCAGACGACGACGCAGCCACCACAGCGAACAACCGACCAAGATCACGTAGTCGACGACATACGAAAGCGCGATTGCCGGCATGCCGAAGCCCAGCACAACGCCAAACAGCAGAACCGAGCCGGCCTGGCCGATGGCAGAATACAGGCAATAGCGGCTATAGGGCTTCATGTCGAGCAAGGCAGAGAAGCTCTTCTGCATCAACACGACCACGCCGTAGAGCGGCAGCGAGAGCGCCAGGTAGACAAGGTACTCGGACACCAGCGTCACGCCGGATTCATCGAACTTGCCAGCACAGTAGATCATGTTGAGCGGACGCGCGAAGACAATCAGGTACAGCGCGAACGGAATCAAGAAGAACAGCATCTGGGCGACGCCACGCGAAATGCCCGTGCGAACGCTGTCGTAATCCTTCTCCTGCGCGTCGTGAGAGAGCTCGGTATAGAGCGCCGTCGAAAGCGAGGCGGCAATCAGCGCGTAGGGCAGCGTGTACCACAGGCGCGCATAGGCGATGACGGAAGGGCCAGTCTCGGGCTGGACCACCAGCGCGGCAGCGTTGGTGATAGAAGTCGAGACAAACATGCACACCGTGGCGAGCAGCGTCGGGATACCGAGCGCAATCGTCTGCCGCAGTGCGGGGTCCTTAAAGTCGATATGGATATGGGGATGCACGCCGTGCTTGCCAAGCGCGGGGATCTGACATGCCATCTGAACAAAGACACCGAGGGTCGTACCGGCCGCAATCAAGATGATGCCGGCACGTTCACCAAACTGTGCGGACACGGGCGCAAAACCCATAAAGCTCGCAATGACGATCACATTGTTGAGGACCGGGGCAAACGTCGACCAGAAGTAGTCGCGGTGTGCGTTGAGAACGCCCGAGAACACCGAGCCCAAACCATAAAACAGAATCTGGATGGCAAAGAAACGGAACATGAACGCAGCGGTATCCATGCTGCCGCCGTCACCCGAAAGGAACGATTGCGTCCAGATAAAGCCCGGGGCGAACACGGTCCCCAGCAACGAAATGCCACCCAGCACCAAAAGCAGAATGCCGAGCAGGTTGCCCACGTACTCGTTCGAGGCCTCGCGACCCTGCTCACGCCTCACGCCCATGTACACGGGCAAAAACGCCGTCACGAGCATGCCGCCCATCACGAGTTCGTAGAGCATATTGGGCAGGTTGTTGGCGACCTGATAGGAGGACGAGAGTAGCGACATGCCGATAGCGGCCGCCATTGCCCACGTGCGGATAAAACCGG
>USMR01000084.1 GCA_900555815.1 uncultured Collinsella sp. | reverse complement strand
CAACTACCTGTTTGCTTCAATGAGCTTTTCAAGCCTCAAAACTCGATGGTAGAGGGCCGACTTCGACAAGGGAGGGTCAGCCATCTCCCCCAGATCACGCAGTGACAGATCGGGATAGCGCTCGCGCAGGTCGCAAAAGACCGCCAAGGCGTCCGGAAGCGTGTCGCGCAAACCCCGCTGTTCGAGCTCATCGATCAACGCAAGCTGATGCTGGGCGGCACCTGCACTTCTGGTCTGATTGGCCAGCTCGGCATTCACGCGACGGTTAACGTCCTACTTAACCAATTTGACCGCGCGCGCTTCCTCGATCTCGGCAACGCTGCGCTTGGCGCCGACCAGCTTTAGGAGCTGCTCGATCTCCTCGGCGCTCTTAATGTAGACGGCAAAGGACCCGCGCCGCGCGTTAACGCGCGCATGGACCCCAATCTGCTCCAATAGATCGCAAAGTCCCCGGGCATACTGCTCGCCCTGCACCGCGATCTCCAAATGAAAGTCGCCGCGGGGATCGGCCACGAAACCGCCGGCGATGAGCGCGCCGCGGATGTAGGCAAGCCTGCAGCAGGGACGGGCAACGATGTGCCGGGGAACACCAGCGACGAGCCCTCCCCTGCGGTCGAGAATGCCCAGCAGCACCAGAGCCTTGTCCAGGTCGGGTTGATCGGGCAGGGTAATGAGATAGTTACGGACCTTATGCAAGACCGACTTACGAACGGTGAATTCCGTTTTGAGCTTAAGGATGCGATGCGTCAGTGTGATCATCGTGCGCGCGACGGCGCCCGTCTCGGTCGCGACCGTCAAACGATACCGCCCGGAGCCGGCCAGTGAAAGTGTACCGCTCACACGCGTCAGGGCGGCAAGCGTCGACAAATCGCAGTATTCACATTCGGGTTCGCAGCGCGCGAGCTCGTCACGCACCTCGGCGGTAAACGACATGCAGGCCTATGCTTTCGTGTTGGCGCGCGACAGGTCGCGATGGGAAATGCTCACGTGGTATTGGGCGCCTTCCAAATAACGTGCCGTGGCCTCGGCGATGGCAACGCTGCGGTGTTGACCGCCCGTGCAGCCGATGGCAATAGAAAGCTGTGGCTTGCCCTCCGCGATATAGCCGGGCATGACCGTATCGAGTAGCTGCGTCCAGGCCTTCCAGAACTCCTGGGTCTTGGGATGATCCAGAACAAAGTCGGAGACTTTCTTATCGAGACCGGTCATGGTGCGCATCTCGGGATCGTAGAACGGATTGGGCAGGAAGCGAACGTCGATCATGATGTCCGCCTCGACGGGCATGCCGTGCTTAAAGCCAAACGAGAACACGTGAACGTCCATGAGCTGCTGGTCGGACAGCTCGGAGAACGCCATGCGTAATTTGTTGCGCAGAGCAGAAGTACGCAAGCGGCTCGTGTCGATGATCATATCGGCTCGGTCGCGAACGCCCTGCAGCTGCAGGCGCTCGCGCTGAATCGCATCGGCCGTAGTCTCTCCCGGCTTGGCAATGGGATGGCGGCGGCGGTTTTCACTATAACGACGGATCAGCACCTCGTCAGAGGCCTCGAGAAACACGATGTCACAGCTCATCTCGCGCTCCTCGAGTGCGGCAACGGCATCGAGCAGCTCATCGAACAAGCCCTGGCTGCGCAGGTCGCAGGTGACGGCAAGATGCCTGCCCACGCCCGTATTGATGCCGACGAGTTCGGCAAGCTGGGCGATCAGACTCGGAGGCAAGTTGTCGATGCAAAAGTAGCCCATGTCCTCGAACACATGCATGGCCTGCGTTCGGCCCGATCCGGACATTCCGGTGATGATGACGATATCGGGGATGCGCTCCGAGCGCTCCGCCGCATCCATGGCATCTCCCTTTTGCATGTGTTGCCTCCTGAAAACAAGCGCGGGACCCAGCAACCCGGATCCCGCGCGGTCAATTGCCTTTAATGAGTATACCGCCCTGAGCGGATACGAGGTCTGTCTTACGCCTCAAGCGCGGCTTTAAACCAACTCGTAATACTCGTGGGGTGCGTAATGGCAGTGCCCACGACAACTGCCCAGGCGCCCGCATCAATCGCGGCGCGGGCCTCCTCGGGCGTGTGCACGCGGCCCTCGCAGATGATGGGAAGACCGGGGAATTCCTCGGTCGCCTGACGCAGGAGCGGCAGATCAGGGCCATCGGCCATGGTGCAGTCGATGGCGGCGACACCATGAGAAAGCGTAGTGGATACCAGGTCAAAGCCCATATCAACCGCACGGCGAATGTCCTCGATGGTGGCACAGTCGGCCATCAGGAGCACGCCCTCCTCGTGCAGCGGACGGAAGGTATCCTCGACGGTCTTGCCATCGGGACGTGGGCGATCAGTGGCATCAATTGCCACGTTGTCGGCACCGGCGGCAACGCAGGCGCGAGCGTGGCGCAGCGTCGGCGTGATGTAGACGCCCTCGTGCCCATCCTTCCACAGGCCGATAACAGGAACCTCACAGCGACCCTTAATGGCGGCGATGTCGGCAAGGCCCTGGCAGCGAATGGCGGCGGCGCCGCCGAGCTCGCAAGCGCGAGACATTTGCGCCATGGTCTCGGGCGTACGAAGCGGCTCGCCCATATACGCCTGAACGCTCACGACGAGCTTGCCCTTCAGGGACTGGATCAAAGGATCAACGGTCATGTTCGACTCAACCTTTCTCAAAACAGCCTTCTGAGACGCCGCACCTTGACGTTCAAACCGTCGCTCGCGTACCGAAGTACGCTTCGCTCCTCTTTCACGTCAATCTGCGGCACCTCAGAAGGCACACTTGGTAGTTATGTTTACTTCAACGAAGCAAGAAGATGCTCGGCGGCACCGATGAGCGGAGCATCGCCCTCCAGAGAACCGATGAGGATCGGCGTGTCCTGAAGCGGATCGAGCGCCTGGCTGGCATAGCCCTCGTGCACCGAATCCTTCCACGTCTGCGAACGCCAATCGGGACCTTGGTGAATCACGCCGCCCGAAAGCACGATGACCTCAGGGTCCAGGATGTTAGCGAGCGAGCCCAAGCTGGCCCCCAGCGCAAAGCCGGCGTCATGGATGACCTCGGTCGCCTTTGCGTCGCCCGCACGGCACAGATCGTTCACATCGCGACCGACCGAAGGACGGCTGGGGTCGACGCGGCCAAAACGCTCATCGTACATTCGACCAATGGAAGTGCCCGAAGCAACCGACTCCAGATGGCCGGAACGCCCGCAGGCGCAGGGAATGCCGGCGGCAGCCGAACACTCAATGTGGCCCATATGACCGGCAGCACCATGGAAGCCCTGCATCACGCGGCCGCTCTCGACATATGCGCCGCCGATGCCCGTGCCGATGCCAAGACACAAGACGGAGAACTTGCCCTTGCCGACGCCCCAGTGGGCCTCGCCCAGAGCATGAGCCTGCACGTCGCCCACAACGGCAACGGGAAGACCGAGGTCCTCGCGCAGACGCGGCCCCAACTGAACGCCGGACCAGCCGGGCATGATCTCATTGGCATACGCGATGGCGCCCGTCTTGGGATCGACGACGCCGGCGGCGCCGATACCGACGCCAAGGACCTCGACATCGGGATTCGCCTCGAGAGCGGCCTTGATGGACGCCTCGATACGCTGGAAGACGGCCTCGCCGCCCTCTTGGGCCTCGGTGGGAACCTCGGCCTCAAAGACGGGACGGGGCACACTACCGTCAGCCGGGTACTCCATGATGGCAGTCGCGATCTTAGTTCCGCCGATATCGACAGAGCAGACGTACTTGTTCTCCATGTCGCTCTCCTTAGGAGATAAAAACAACTACAGGAAATGCGCCGTCAGGCTAGCCGTCACAGCGCGGTAAAGGTTTTCCAGGTGCCCGAGATCGCCGAGAAGCCGTGTGGCCATTGACCTAATGGGTCATGGCCACACGGTTGAACGGCGAGGTCGGGTGCCTGGGAAAGCTTTAAAGGAGGCCGTTGTCCTGGAGGACCTTCTTAATAGCCTCGACGTTCTCGCCGGTCATGGCCTTCACCGGGCGCGGCATGGTCGGGCTGTCGAAGATACCCATGAGGTTCATAGCGGTCTTGAAGGCGCCGACGCCACCGGCATAGCCCTGGACGACCGAGGTGACATCCCAGATATGCGAAATCTCATTGAGGCGATCCTGCTCGGCCTTGACGGTAGCCCAGTCACCAGCCTGAGCGGCCTTCCACTGACGCACGTAGCCCTCGGGCTCAACGTTGGCGAGACCCGGGACGGAACCGTCGGCGCCACCGAGGTAAGCGCCGTCGACAACAACCTCGTGACCGGTGAGGATGCTCATCGGATGGCCGTTCTTCTCGTTCTCCTGAACGAGGTAGCGGAACGAGATGTCATCACCCGAGGAATCCTTGACGCCGGCCAGAACGCCCTCGGCACCGAGCTTGGCAAGGAGCTTCCAGGGGAGCTTGGTGTGGACACACACGGGGATGTCGTAGGCGAAGATGGGCAGGTCGAGTTCCTCATGCAGGATGCGGAAGTGCTCCTCGACCTCGGTCATGCCCTGCAGGGCATAGAACGGGCAGGTGGCGACGAGAGCATCGGCGCCCAGCTCCTGAGCGACCTTACCGTGCTCGATCATGCGCTCGGTCTCGGTGTCGATGATGCCGACCAGAACGGGAACGCGGTGGTCGACGATACGGACGGCCTCGGCGATGATCTGACGGCGACGCTCGTCGGTGGAGAAGACGACCTCGCCCGAAGAGCCCAGGAAGAACAGGCCATCGACGCCGGCATCGATCATGCGGTTGATAACATTGTTGCCGGCGCCGCCGACACCGATCACCTTGATTTTCACAACGCGATCCTGTATAGTTTCGGACATAATCTCTTCCTCCTATGTATCTTTCGCAGACACGGCGGAGCCGCTGCAGCCTGAATTTTGCATCTGTACTTTCCCAATCTATCCCGAAAACCCGATTTTGTCAATAGAAAATCTGGCATTTCGGCAAATTATTTACAAAATAATAACATCATGCGAAAGGCGTATAGCCCACCTGATTCGGCCAGATGGTGAAGCTGATGTCCAGAACGCCGCTCTGGTAGTCGCTCATCTGCAAAATGGCGTCGTTCATGCAGTCAACCTTGTAATCGAGGCGGGATGTGTCGCCCAGATTGACCTGATACCGGGTGCCATACCAGAGGATAATATCCTCGGTGCTGGTCACGTCCACGCTGGCGGCTTCGC
>USMR01000083.1 GCA_900555815.1 uncultured Collinsella sp. | reverse complement strand
TCTTTTCATGTCAATTTGTTCGCTCTGGTGCCCGCTCGCTGTCCGTCCTCTGCCTGCGACGTTGGAGGTAGTCGTTGGGGACGTTTTCCTTCGTCCCCGCCAAATCATTTTGCTCTGTCATGCGGGTTGGTATTTAAAGTGCGACAATGCCGTGTGGAAATAGAAGTGTCATCTGGGGGTCTATCTATGCTGTACGAGTTTTGTGCCGAGAACTTTGAGCGGGTGCCGGCGGCTATCGATGCCGGTGCAAGGCGTATCGAGCTGTGCGACAACCTTGCCGTTGGCGGCACCACGCCTTCGGCCGGCGTTATCAGCGCTACGACCAACTATGCCCACGAACACGATGCACGGGTGATGTGCATGATCCGTCCGCGTGGCGGCGACTTTCACTACAACCAGGACGAGTTGCGTATGATGGAGATGGACCTGGGCCTTGTCGTGAGCGCCGGCGTTGACGGCTTGGTCTTTGGCTGCTGCAAGCCCTGCGCTGGCGGATGGGCGCTCGACGAGCTTACGCTTGGCGCCCTCGTGATGGCTGCGGGCTGCGCGACCGAGGAATGTAAGCGTGAGCCCATCGACATCACCTTCCACATGGCATTTGACCAGCTCTCGCCCGAGGCTCAGCTCGACGCGATTGACACACTCGCCGACTGCGGCATCACACGCATCCTGACGCATGGTGGCGCTGCCGGTACGCCGATCGAGGACAACTTCGAAAACTTGGCCCGCTTGATCGAGTATGCGGGCGACCGCTTGACCATCCTTCCCGGCGGCGGCATTTCCACGGCCAACCGCGATACCGTGGCGGCGGCACTGGGCGTCTCCGAGCTCCATGGCACCAAGATCGTGCCGCTGGAGGTATAACCCGTGGCGCTGGTATTTGACGTTCGGCAGGCGAGCGGTAAGCCCGACGACAACCGCCGCCCCGGCACCGCGTGCCCCTTTTGCGATACCGAGGAACTCGCCAATATCATCCGGCGCGACGGTGACTGCATCTGGCTCGAGAATAAGTTTAAGACCTTGCGGGCCACTCGCCAGACCGTATTGATTGAGTCGTCCGACCACGACGCCGACCTGGTGACCTATGCGCCGGACGAGCTGCATCATGTTATGCGGTTTGCTCTGGATTGCTGGCAGCGGATGATTGACTCCCGACAGTATCGCAGCGTTCTCATGTACAAGAACAAGGGTCCGCTCTCGGGCGGTAGTCTCGTTCATCCGCACATGCAGATTGTGGGTTTGGAGCAGGAAAACGGTTATGCTTCGCTGACTTCCGCCAATTTCGAAGGCATAAATGTCTGGCAACAGGAGAGAATCTCGGTCAACATCTCAACCGAACCGATTATGGGGTTCTTTGAGGTCAATGTTTCAGCCCCGCAGGGAATCGCTGCCAGCGATGACACGAGAGACCAAGCCGAGGCGGATCTCTTCGCCGATGCGATCCAGGTAGCTCTGCGCTATATCCTGAACGAGCACCACGGTGGTCGCGCAGAGTCGTACAACCTGTTCTTCTATCACCTGGGCGGTCGGACCATTGCCAAGGCGCTGCCGCGTTGGGTGGTTTCGCCCTACTTTGTCGGCTATCGTTTGGCCCAGGTCAATGCTGAGACCACGCTCGATGTCGATGCTGAGCGCCTGCGTGCGCATCTGGAAACGCTCGTATAGTAAGACTAACACCCGCGTAATGCGGGCAGTCTAGCGTGCCATGGCGTTGCGGCCGGCCTCGACACGCTTGCGCTGGGCGGCGCGCTCCTCGCCGGTCAGACGCTCAAAGAGGTGCCCGATAAGCGAGGCGAGCACCTGCTGAAACAACGTTCCACACATGACGGGAAACACGACTTCGCCCGGAAAGTATTGCGTGGCGATGACGGCGCCCGAAGAGATGTTACGCATGCCGCAGGTAAAGCACATGGTAGTCGTCTCGCTATATGGCAGATGCAGCGCACGGGCGACCAGAAAACCGACGACAAAGCCGCTGATGGCGAAGGTCAAAATAAAGAGGGCGACTTCCAGGCGCACCGCGTTCATGTGCAGCACGTACTCGCTCATGGCGGTGGAGTTGGAGGCGATAACGCCCATCATCATGAACTTGCAGGCGGGCGAGAGCGCGGGGGAGAGCTTCTCGTGTCCCCATCCACGCGTGAGCTCGTTGATCACGATGCCGAGCACGGCGGGGATGGCGATCATAAAGGCCATGTCCTGCATCATGCTCGGCACATCGATCGAGACGGTGGCACCCAGCAAGAGCTTAAGCGTGAGCGGAATCGTCACAGGGGAGATAACCGAGGACGTCAGGATGATGGTGAGCGCGAGCGGGCCGTTGCCGCCGAACATGCTGATCCACATAAAAGCGGTGACGGCCACGGGCACGCTGTACTCGAGCACGATGCCGCAGACAAGGTTGGGGTTGGAGCCAAAGAAGAGTGACCCCATGGCATACGCCGCGATGGGAATAAGCACTGCCGAGACCAGCAACGCCAGAATCAGGTGCAGCGGACGGTGGAACACCTCGGCTACCTGGTGAAAGGTGTTGCTGAGCGCACCCTGAAACGTCATAAAGGCGAAGAAGGCGGGAACAATGGGCTTGAGTACGCCGATCTGCTGGGGAAAGAGCACGCCGAGCGTCACGCAAATCGGAACGATGATCTGCATATGCCCCGCGAGGAACTTTCCCAGTCCAGCCCATTGCTTCATATGCCCCGTGACTCCCTTTATCCGCGAACTCGTTTGTATGGATATGCTAGACGCTCACATGTGTCTGTGCGGCTGAAACGCTCAATTATTTCGAGGGTATTACCGTCATCGTTTACCGAAACCGCGGCGCGCTGCGAGGTTCTGCGTCCGTGCCGCACGGTATAATAAATCCGTTCAACAGATCTGCCTGCCGAAGCGGGCATACACAGAGGACTCATCGCTATGAACCGTGAGAGGTATCGCGGCGACCTGCCCCTATCGGGGGTGGGCGCCTATGTCATCGCTTAAGACGACGCATCGCTGGGCGGTCGCTCAGCAAAACCCCGAGCTCGAAAAGGAGCTTTCGGCTGGTCTGGGCATTCCCGGGCTGGTGGCGCGCATTATGGTCGCGCACGGCATTGGCTCCATCAAAGAGGGCCAATTGTTTTTGACGCCTTCGCTCGATCGCGACTGGGCCGACCCACTCATTATCCCGGGCATGTCGGTCGTTGCCGACCGCGTCGAGCGTGCTATTCGCAACCACGAGCACATTGCAGTCTTTGGCGATTTTGACGTTGACGGTATTACGTCGACCTGCCTGTTGACCGAGGCGCTGCGCACGTTTGGCGCCGATGTCACGCCGTTTATTCCGCATCGCTTTGATGAGGGCTACGGTCTTTCGCGCGCGGCACTCGACCGCGTTAACGAGCTCGCTCGCCCCCAGCTGATCGTGACCGTCGATAACGGCATTGCCGCCAAGGAAGAGGTTTCCTATCTGGAGAGCCTGGGGATCGATTTGGTGGTCACGGACCATCACGAGCCCTCCGACCAGGTGCCGCAGGGTGTGCCCCTGACCGACCCCAAGCTCGAGGACGAGGGCCCCTCGCGCGAGCTTGCCGGTGCTGGTGTGGCGCTCAAGCTGGTGCAAGTCCTGGGTGAGCGCCTGGGCAAGCCGTCGTATTGGCGTTCGCTGATAGAGGTCGCGGCGCTGGGCACCGTATCCGACATGATGCCGCTTACGCCCGAGAACCGCGCACTGGTCGCCGAGGGCATCCAGCAGATGCGCGTGACGGCCCGTCCCGGCTACATCGCACTTGCCGCGCTCGCCAAAGCGGACCTTTCGAGCATTACGGCGGATGGCCTGTCATTCTCGCTCATTCCCCGCTTAAACGCTGCCGGTCGCATGGCCGATCCAAAGCTGGCGCTCGACCTGCTGCTTGCCCGCAATCCCATCGAAGCAAGCGCGCTGGCGGCTGAGCTCGAGGAAATCAACCGCCAGCGCCGTGAGATCGAGGCGGAGCTCACGCGCGATGCCATGGCAAAGGTCGAGGAGACCTATGACGGCGGACGCGCGATCGTCGTGGGCGGCGAAGGCTGGCACGAGGGTGTCAAGGGCATCGTGGCAAGCCGTCTGACCAACCGCTATCACGTGCCGGCGCTGCTGTTCTCGATCGAGGACGGTATCGCGCGTGGCTCTGGTCGCTCGCTGGGCAAAGTTAACCTGTTTGACGCCGTCGAGCGCTGTTCCGACCTGCTGATTCGTCGCGGCGGACATGCCGGTGCGGTGGGTGTGACCATCGAGGCATCCAAGCTCGATGAATTCCGTCGTCGCCTTTCCGCTGTGCTATCGGAGATTCCCGCCGAGGACTTTGAAGACATCGACGAGGTTGCCGCCACGGTCGACCTTTCCGAATTGAATATCGAGACCATCGAGCAGATTTCCCGCCTTGAGCCGTTTGGCCAGGGTAATAAGGTGCCGCTGCTGGCTGCCGAGGGCGTGACGATGTGTGATCGCGCCGTGGTGGGTAAAACCGGCGAGCATATGCGCTTCGTGGCGACGGATGGCGCCGCGAGTGTGCCGGCCATCATGTTTCGTGTACCGCAAATCGATAAGCTCATCAACTGCGATAGCGCTGTCGACTTGGTGTTCGAGGCCGTTGCCGAGCATTGGCAGGGTCGTGTGAAGCCCAAGCTCATGGTCAAGGATGTTCTGGTCCGCGATACCACGCTGCCCAGCGTCGACGATCCGGCATGCGAGCTTCGTCGTGGCGTGCAGCCGGCGGATTCCGGCCTGCGCCTGGAGTCGCGCAAGCGCGAGACGCTCGCCCAGCTTTCCTATACCGAGCTCACGCGCTCGCTTATCCATAGCTTTATCGGATCGAACCAGCCGCACCGCGCGCAGGTTGAGGCGCTCGACGCCTTGGCCGATCACCAGAGTGTCTTGGCGGTTATGGGAACGGGCCGCGGCAAGTCGCTCATCTTCCATGTGCATGCCGCGCGTGAGGCGGTGCTTCGCGGACGTGCGAGCATCTTTGTCTATCCGCTGCGTGCGCTTGTTGCCGACCAGGCCTATCACCTCTCGTCGACGATGGCATCGCTTGGCATTGGCGTTGGCGTGCTGACCGGCGAGACCGTGGAGGCCGCACGCGATGACGTGTTCGCCGGCCTAGCTTCGGGCCGCACCGGTATCGTGCTCACGACGCCCGAGTTCCTGTCTATCCACCGTGACCGCTTCGCGCGTTCGGGCCGCATCGGCTTT
>USMR01000082.1 GCA_900555815.1 uncultured Collinsella sp. | reverse complement strand
GGCCTGCCCGCTCGCGCCCATGCGGCGGAGGCTTCCAAAGAAACAACCGATAAACTGAATGCCGCCCAGGCCCAGCTCGACGAGGTTCAGGCCCAGCTCGACAGCATCGCAAATGAGTATGCGGCGCTGGCCAACAAGAATGCCCAGACCCTCAACGACATCGAGAATGTCCAGGGCAAGATTGACGACACGCAGGCCCAGATCGATGAAAAGAAGGCCGAGCTCAAGAAGAAGCGCAACGACCTTTCCGATCGCGTGGCCGCCAGCTACAAGTCCGGCGGCACGAACATTCTGTCGCTGCTGCTGGCCTCTGGCTCGTTTGAGGAACTCGTCGCCAATGCGCACTATGTTGAGAAGATCAACAAGAGCGACCGCGACGCCATCGAGGACATTCAGACTATCCAGGAAGAGCTCGATGCGCAAAAGACCGAGCTCGAGTCGCAGAAGGCCGACTTAGAGAAGCTCAAGGACCAGCAGACTGCTCAGATGCAGGATATGCAGGCCAAGCAGCAAGAAGTCCAGACTGTGCTGAACGGTCTTTCCGACGACGTCAAGGAGCTCATGGCTCAGCGCGATTCCGAGATCCTCGCTGCCGCCCAGGCCGAGGAGGCTGCTAGGAAGGCTGCCGCTGCCGCGGCTGCCGCGAACAAGAACAATTCCTACTCGGGTGGTTCAAGCTCGGGTGGCGGATCGTATGCGCCCGGAACCCCGCAACAGAATGCCGGCTCGGGCAAACAGCAGGCCGTCGTCAACGCGTGCTACTCCACGCCTTCGCCGGGTCAGAACTGGTGCGCGGCGTGGGTTACCAATGTCTTCCGTAACGCCGGCGTTGGCTACTTTGGAGGCAATGCGTGCGACATGTTTAACGCCTGGTGCTATAGCTCCGACCGCTCGGCGCTGCAGGTGGGCATGATCGTGGCCGATTCCTCGCACAGCGGCACGGGTGCTCCGGGCCTTATCTACGGTCATGTGGGTATCTACGTTGGCGGCGGCATCGTTATGAGCAACGAGGGTGCCATTACGTCTAAGTCGCTTGATTCGTTTATTAGTTTCTATGGCACTGGCTCTGGCGTGCGTTGGGGCTGGCTTGGCGGTATTGCACTGTCGTAACGGCGGTTTGGTCCGGGACAGTCCGAGAGGCATAAGGTTGCCTGCTCGGGCAGTCCTGCTCGCACGGAGAGCACATTAAGTGCTCTCCGGCTCGTGCGGAACTCGCGATCAACCTTATGCCTCTCGGACTGTCCCGGCCCTCTCGGGTCCTGAGCGCGACACACCGGACTGGGTTATCTGAATAAATATGGTGAAGGCCCCTTTCGGGGCCTTCTTTTTTATAAAAATTCGCCGACTCGGTGGACTTCGGGTTCTAGGTCTACGTTGAATTGGTCTTTGACGGTTGCCTGGATGTGGCGGATGAGTTCGTCGACATCGGCGGCGGTGGCGTGGTCGGCGTTGACGATAAAGCCGCAGTGCTTTTCGCTTACCTGCGCGCCGCCAACGGCGTGTCCTCGCAGGCCGGCATCCATGATGAGCTTGCCGGCAAAGTAACCCTCGGGGCGCTTGAAGGTGGAGCCGGCACTCGGCATGTCGAGCGGTTGCTTGTCCTCGCGACGCTGACGGTAGTCGTCCATGTCGGCCTTGATCATCGCGGCGTTGCCCGGGGCGAGATTGAAAGTGGCCGAAAGCACGATAAAGCCGTCGTCGGCGATGCGGCTCTTGCGATAACCCAGGTTGAGCTCGTCGACATCGAACTCGATGATATTGCCACTGCCGCGGGTGCCGTCGTCGAGCATGCGAGCGGGCTTGTAGACGCGTACAGATTCCAGCACATCGGCCATGCAGGCACCGTAGGCACCGGCGTTCATGTAGCAGGCGCCGCCGACCGATCCAGGGATGCCCGAGATGGGCTCCATGCCGGTGAGGCGGGCTTCGGCGGCAGCCGCGGCGACATCGGAAAGCAAGGCGCCGGCTGCCGCCGTGACGTGCGTGCCATTGACGGTGATGTCGGAGAGACCTTTGCCCAGCGCCACGACGACGCCACGGATGCCCTTGTCGCCAACGAGCAAGTCGGAGCCGTTGCCCACGATGGTAAGCGGCAGATCGCAGCGATAGCAGGTATCGAGCGTGGCGACGAGGCCCTGCTCGGTGTCGGGTGTGACAAAGACATCGGCCGGGCCGCCGATCTTAAACGTGGTGTGCTCGCGCATGGGCTCGCTCATGAGTACGTTGTCCTCGCCGGCAACGCCAGCGAGCGCGCAGAGCAGGTCCTCGTTAAAAAAGTCGTTCTCGTGCATGCGAATATCCGCCTTTTGGTGGTTGTTGTCATCAATCGATTGCAATATACCCCACCTGGACGGATTTGGTGCGCTGGCGGCGATAAAACAGCCGTCCACCGGATTGGTAAAGTGTTTATCACCGAGGTAGATGGGCAGTCGCTATACTTTCAAGAGATTGCGCGTAAACCCGGAAGGAGCGAGATGGCCAACAAAGTCACCCTCAAGCAGATCGCCCAGGAGGTGGGGCTTTCCCCTTCGTCGGTCTCGCTTGTTCTCAATAATCGGCCCTGTCGCATCTCGGAAGAAAACCGCAAGCGCATCAAGGAGGTCGCGGCGCGCAACCACTATGTTCCTAACCAGATCGCGCGCAGCCTGGTCATGCGCGAGTCGCGCACACTGGGCCTTATCGTTCCCAATATCGAGAGCCGCTTTTTTGCCTCGCTTGCCGGCAGCTTGGAAAAGCGCTGCCGCGAGGACGGTTACGCGCTCTTTATTACCAGCTCGGGTGGAAGCGCCGATGACGATTTGGAACTGCTGCGCCAGCTGGTGACGCGCGGCGTCGATGGTGTCTTCCTGGTGGTAGGCGACGAGTTCTCGGATGACCGTGCCCTGCGCGAAGAGGTCAGCCATCTGCCTATCCCTGCCGTGATGGTCGACCGTGCCATTGAGGGGCTCGAGTGCGACAAGGTGATGTTCGACCACGAGATGGGCGGCTACATGGCCACGCGGTATCTGATTGAGCAGGGTCATCGCCGCATCGCCTGTCTGGTTAACGCGCGTCGCTCCAATACGGGCCGCAAGCGACTTGCTGGCTATGAGCGCGCACTGCGCGAGGTGGGACTGCCCATCGACGCGCGCCTGGAGTTTGAGAGCGAGTACTACATTCCGAGCGCCTACGAGGCCTCGGAGGCGGTGCTCGCAACCGACGCCACTGCCGTGTTCGCAAGCTCGGACAACATTGCCCTCGGTTTGCTCAAGCGCTTGCACGAGATGGGGAAGAGCATCCCGGGCGATATCTCGGTCGTAAGCTATGACAACTCGGCCGCCGATGTTCTCTTTGAACCAGCGCTGACCGCGATTGAGCAGGACCCTGGTGTCCTCGCGGAGCATGCTTTTGGCTGCATGTCCAAGCGTCTTGCCGGTAGGGGCGGCAGGCGTGCCGAAGAGGTCGTTCTGGAACCGGCGCTTATCGTGAAGGGCAGTGTGCTTGATCTTACCGAATATAGCTAAGCGCACTTGTTTGTTTGCATAGATTGCATGCGGAGTGTCCGCTATTTGCCGGCGGGGCCGGGGGGGCATACTTTGTTTTGAGAAGTTCGCGGAGCCCACTTCTCAAAACAAAGCAGGCACCCCGGCCCTCGTCCGTAAGCTCTTCCGCTGGGCGAGCCATAGACGCCGCGCACCGATCTGCTAAAGCATGAGCTTGAAATTGGTGCTATATTCGGCTTGAGTTGTTTAATGCTAGTACGGGAGGCTGATATGGGGCTGTTCAAGAAGAAAAACCCGCAGGATGCCTTTGATCCCGATGTGTTTACCATCACGGATACGATTTTGGACCCGCCGCGGTTTACGTTTTTGCCGGCTATCTACCAGGATGCCACGCGTCGCAAGTGGGCCGTGCATCAGCGCGGTGCGACCCCGAGGATTTTTGACTACGCGGATGTGCTGCAGTGCGAAGTAGCCGAGGCGGGCGATCCGGAGGCCGAGGAAGTGGCCTCAAAACAGGAATTTGCCCAGCGTATCCTGGTAAATCCCGCCAAGGCGGCGAAAATAAATGCTGCCAAGCGTAATATGTGTCTTGGTATGGGCGTTGTTGTGGCGGTTCAGACGGGAAAAGACGAGGTTTCCAAATTAGAGATTCCCGTTATGACCGACGAAGTTAAACGCGATTCAAGTCTATATAAGTCGTATCGGAATGTCGCCGAGAAGATCAAGGCCGAATTTGATGCCATGGGAGGGCTGGCCTAATTTTGGCGGCATACGTTTCTGAATGAGGAGTCTGTGCAATGGCAGGCGAATCTTATGCAATTCCCCCCAAAGATCGTGCTGTTGAGGGAATTCTTTGGTATATCCAGCACCATCAGCTTGCCGGCGGTGATCGCCTACCGGCCGAGCGCGTGCTGTGCGAAGAGATTGGCGTTTCGCGTACGGCGTTGCGCGCCGGTATTACGCGGCTCATCTCGTGTGGAACACTCGAGAGCCGACGCGGATCGGGTACGTATGTGTGTCCTCCCAAGCCGCTGAACATCTTCCAGGAAACGTATAACTTTTCCGATGCTGTGCGGACTGCCGGCCTGCACCCCTCTTCTCGTCTGGTTTCTACCGGGACCATCGAGGCGGATGAGGCACTTGCCGACAAGCTTGGGGTGTCTGTAGGCGCTCCTTTGCTTCGCATGCAGCGCGTTCGACTTATTGAGGGCGAGCCGGCGTCAATCGAGACGGCTCACGTTAACCTGTCCCTGTGCCCATCGCTTATCGAGCACGATTTTGAGTGCGAGAGCCTTTACGATGTCTTGCTCAAAGAAGGTGGCGTGCGTGTTGAGCATGGACGTGAGCATATCTCCATCTCGCGTTTGAACGCCGAAGAGGCCGAGCTGCTCCAGCAAGAAGAGGGAACGCCGGTGTTCTATAAGAGCACGATCGAATTGGATAAGGACATGCGTTTTGTGGAGCATTGCAAATCGGTGATTTTGCCCACAAAGTTCCGCTTTGCCGATAACGGCGAAGAGAACGGCATGAGGACGGTGCACTATTTCGACCTCAAAAACCCGGACATCCTCACGTCGCCCTACTTCTATCTGCAACAGGACGACGTCGTCTACGTCACGCCGAACAAATACAAGGCGCAGGCGGGCGAAATCAACCAGAACCGTTCGTTCTAGATCTCGCTCGTTTCGGTAGCCGTCTCCGTGGCGACGCTCCTCGTCACCATCACCCGCTAATAATCGCCAGTTTTTCATGGAAGAAAATCGCAATGTAAACAACGTCCCTGCGGAAGGGAACGAGGACAGCATCAACTTCTCGATCC
>USMR01000081.1 GCA_900555815.1 uncultured Collinsella sp. | reverse complement strand
CATATCGTTGGGGCCAGGCCCGATTTTGCCTCTTGACAATGTCCTGCTCATATTAAAAGGAACGTCCCCAAGTGCCAGATTGGCCGCGTAACTACAGAGCCTCGAGCGCGTTGGCGATGCGCTTCATGGCGGCGTCGGCGGCGGCTTGGTCGGGGGCTTCGGCCAGCACGCGGATAACCGACTCGGTTCCGCTCTTGCGCACGAGCACGCGGCCCTCGCCTGCCAGCGCAGCCTCGGCCTCGGCGATGGCGTTCTGCACGCCCATGTTCTCGAGCGCGGCATCCTTGTCCGCCACGTGCACGGCCACCTGCGCCTGCGGCAGCAACTTGCACGGAGCCGTGAGCTGCGAGAGTGTCTCGCGCTCGGCACGAATCACTTCCATCACGCGCAGCGAGGTCATAATGCCGTCGCCCGTGCGCTCGATATCGCCAAAGATCGTATGGCCCGTCTGCTCGCCGCCCAGGCTGTAGCCGCCCTCGCGCATCTTGGCATACACGTGACGGTCGCCCACGCCACTGGTCACGGCGATCAGACCGGCAAGCTCCAGCGACTTGACCAGGCCAAAGTTGCTGGCAATCGTCGGCACCACGGTACCGCCCGAAAGGCGACCGTGCTTGTTCAGATACACGCCGCACACGTACAGGATCTGGTCGCCGTCTACCACGCGACCGCGCTCATCCACGGCCAGGCAGCGGTCGGCATCGCCATCGTAGGCAAAACCCACGTCCAGGCCCTGCTCCACCACATGGCGCTGCAGGCGCTCCATATGCGTGGAGCCGCAGTCGACGTTGATGTTAAAGCCATCGGGCGCGGCGTTGATCACGCGCACGTCGGCGCCCAGCGCGTCAAACACCGGCTTGGCCACCGAGGAAGCCGAGCCGTTGGCGCAGTCGATGCCGATCTTGACGCCCCGCAACGAAAAGTTCGCGCTGGCGATGAGCGAAGCAATGTAGCGGTTGCGGCCCTGCATGTAGTCCACCGTGGCACCGATGTGGTTGCCCGTGGCCAGCGGAACTTCGCTCTTGCCATCGATGTAGTCCTCGATGAGCTCCAGCACGTCCTCGTCCATCTTAAAGCCGTCGCTGTTGACGAGCTTAATGCCGTTATCGCAAAACGGGTTGTGGCTCGCGCTGATCATGATGCCGCAATCGAAGCAGCCTTCCACAGTCTGATGCGCTACGCCCGGCGTGGGGATCACGTGCAGCATATAGGCGTCCGCACCGCCCGCGACCAGACCGCTCACCAGCGCCGCCTCAAACATATAACTCGAGCGACGCGTGTCCTTGCCCACGATCACGCGCGCCTTAGCACTGCGGTTGGCGCCGTAATACCAGACCACAAAACGGCCAATCTTATAAGCGTGCTCTACCGTCAGCCCAACGTTGGCCTCACCGCGAAAGCCGTCGGTGCCAAAGTACTTCATGCGCTCTCCTTACAAAATAGGGGCGAACAGATTGCCTGTCCGCCCCAAAATGGTACTCGATTATCTGCGCTACCAGAAAAACCCTACGCCGACGCGCTGTCGCGAGCCGCCTGGCATGTAGGAGTCTGACGCAGCGTAAGCGGCTTGTCCCCCGCCTCGGCCGACGTGGTCAGCGTATACGTGATCGTCGTCGTCTCGCCAGCATGCAGGTCAACGGTTCCTGAATAGCAGGGAACTCCGTGCCAAGTGGCAGCGAACAGTCCAAACTGAGTCCCCTCGACGTTTAGATCGGTAATGCTGCCGCCTGTCGGCGCAAACAGTGATACATACAAGCGCTCATCGTCACGCGAGGTCCCAGACGCACTGGCCGCTACGTAGTCGGGCAGCTTACCTGCCTCCTCCTGCGTCATGATGTTCGTCAGGGTAACGGTGATGCGATACGAGCAAGCGCCGTCGCCGTTCTTCACGCCCTGACCAATCTGCGTATCGGCGTTCAGATACCAGTCGAGCTTGGAGAAGCTCAGGTTGTTAAAGTAGACACCAGCAACGGGATCTTCACTCGGGTCATCCGGATCGGGCAGTGAGGCGTCGATGTTCATCTCCTTGATAGCGTTCTGCTCGTCATCGTTTTTCATCCACGCGATCAGGCGGCCCTCTTCGGCACCGCGCTCAACGGCGCTGACAAGGTTCGCAACATCGACGTCGCCGATACCGCCAAGGATCTTGTCGAAGGCAGCGCTGGCGACGGATGCAAAGATGCCGTCCGACTCCTCGACCGGATAGTTCCAGTACACATCATGCATAAGCACCTTCGCCGCGTTAGTGCCGTCAACGACTGTACCGTCGGGCAGTGAAACATTACCCACGAGGCCCAACAGATACTGCAGGAATACCGGATCGATACCAATGACGCCATCGACGTCCTGACCATATTCAGACTTCCACAGCGCGGCGACACGCTGCGAATTACGGGGCCAGTCGGGCGAATAGGTGTTGCCCGAGATGTATAGGTTGCTGTGGTCACCAAACAGCGTCTCATCTTCTTCGTCGACGCTCTCAACCGCCTCGTCTTTGCTGCGCGCAATGCAGGGAACAAACTCGCCAATCGACATCTGGCCGTCGGTGACCGAAATCAGGCCCTGCGAACCGCCAAAGCCACCGCAAGCACGAATCTCGACGTTGTTCATGGCGTACACAAGGTAGTTGCGCGTCTGGCCGTTGGCGCCGAGCATCTGGGGAAGGACGGGGGCGACCTTCTCCGCCGCGTCAACCGCGCCGTTGAGGGTGGCAAAGCCGTCCTTGGCCTTATCGACCAGCTCGGTCACCTGGGAAATATGAGTATCGCCAATGCCCTGGACCTTCTCGTTGGCGCTCTTGAACACCTTCGAGCTGCTGGAAAGCGAATCGGCGACCGCCTGCAGCGCGGACACGTTAATCATGCCGTCCTGGAACAGCTTGCCGGGCGTAGCCTGCGAAAGGTTATCGGCCATGGGAACCAGCGCATTGCTCGAGACATCGGACAGGGCGTCAATCATGGTGCGGGCCGCATTGATATCGCTGCCATACACCGGGATAAACGAAGCCGCCGTCCACAGCGGGCTCGAGGTCTCCGCCTTCATGCTGTTACAGAGCTCATCGATCTTCTTCGCGTCGTCAGGCAGCGTCGAAAAATCGCCCGACGTGACCTTGTCCTTAAGGCCACCGACGATCTCGACAGCCTCCTTCGCTTCGCTCTTTACGGTCTTTGCCGAGTTAAGCAGCATAAAGCCGCTTGCGCCAAGCGCAACGAGAAGCACCGCGACTACAGCGGCAATAATGGCGCCGTTGTGACGCTTTTTGCGCTCGCCCTTGCGATGGCGATGACGGACCAGACCGTCAGAGGTCGAACTCGACGAAGCATCGCTACCGTAGTTCAAGCCAAAATCGTAATAATCTTCCTTGGAACCCGAGCCCGCAAACTCGGTACCGCTATCATCCAGGCGGGCGAACGTGCCTGTCTCGGAGGCGCCGGTGTAAATCGTGCCGAGGTTACCCGTAAGCCCCGCGCCACCGGCAGAGGGAGTATTGTTGGCGGCCTTGCCGGCATTGACGTTGCCGGCGCCATTCGCGGCGTTGGCAGCACCTGCGTTGTTCGCAGGTACCGAAGGAGCCCCGCTCGGCTGCGACGCAGAGGTTGCACCGCCCGCAAAGACATTTCCTCTTGCACGGCCGGTCTTTTTTGCCTTTTGAGACTGCTCGTACAGAGCGGTAAACATCGCCGTCTCGCCCGGGGACACGCGCTTACCGGAGCCGCCCTGTCCAGCGTCGCCTGGCGTGCCGGCCTTACCAGCCCCGTTCGGACGCGGCGGAACTGCAGGACGGCCGCTATCGCTGCCCTTAAAGTGATTACCAGCCATAAAGAAATCCTCGCAATTGAGTCGCAATGAAAAAGTCCATAACGTTACTAGTTTATGGCATTTTGAGCATCGACAGCTAAACTCCAGACACGGACATCAATTGGCGAAAATGCGGCACAACACCTTTTCTGTCTTGGCGGCGGCGTCAACTACACCGTAAGGAACATCATCACGATGATCATGGCAAAGCCGATAAGGTCGGTCGGCAAAAACACCGTGCCCAGCATAACGGCGCTGGTGATGGTCGCCGAAACCGGCTCCACAGTTCCGATGAGGCTCGCACGCACCGAGCCGATGTCCTTAACGCCCTGCATATAGAGCATGTAAGCAAAAAACGAGCCGATAACCACGAACACCGCGAGCGCCTCGATACCGGCGGCATCGAGCGCCGGCATATGCGCCCAGGGCTGCACGAAGACACATGAGACCACGCCCGCCGTGAGCATTGCCGAGCCCGTGACGATGGGGCTACCGTATTCGGGCAGGATCTTGGCGGGAATCACCGCCATACACGCGGCGCTAACCGCACACATAAGACCTGCTGCCAGGCCAAGCGGCGAGATATTCAGGCTGGTAGGGTCGCCGCCGGTGGCAATTAAAAAGGTTCCACCCAGAGCCAGGCCAATGCCGATGACTTCGCGAGTACGCGGCATGCGGCGATCGGTCACGCAGGCGTAGCCCATGATGATAACGAGCTGCAGGCACTGGAGCACCGTCGCGGTTCCGGCGTTCGTCAGGCGCACGGCCGAAAGATAGCAAAACTGGTTGAACAGCAGGCCAAAGGCGGTAAAGAGCAGCAGCTGCTTGCGATCGGCGGGTGTGGTCCAGAGCTTAATCAGGCGCTCGCGGTCGCGCGTAACAACCACGGCCATAAAGAGTAGACCGGCGAGAATCTGACGCACGCTCATAAGCCACAGCGTATCGACATGGTAGGTATCGAACAAAAAACTCGCGCTGGTGCCCGAGAAGCCCCAAAACGAACCGCCCACCAGCGTAGCCAAGACGCCCGTGATCATCTTGCGCGACGACGCATCGTTAAGGCGCTCGCGCCAGGCGCGACGGGTGTTGCGGCTGAGCTCGTCGGTGCCCTCGGGCACATCAATGTTCGATATATCGGTCATCGGCACCGAAGCCCCTGCGCCTTCGACCTGCTCGACACACTCTTTGCTCATTCCACTCCCCCGAAACAGTCTGGAAGCAATTCGGCTTACCTTACCACGGCGAAGGCACCAGCTGGAGGCTTGTCCGCTTATCGGTAGGACAATTCCGCAGGTGTCTTTCCATAGCTCGATACCGCAATGGCCTTGCATTATGCGACAGCCAAATCGCGGCAGCAGGCTCTTTTAAAATGGATATGACGAAGCCCCCGAATTCCACAATGTAAGCGATTTTTAAAAATGTTCTTGCCACCGAGTTCAGGCTCCGTTATATTATCCCTTGCGCGCTTGCGCACCCTTGATCGGGCGTTTAGCTCAGGGGGAGAGCGCTTCCCTGACACGGAAGAGGTCAGAAGTTCAAATCTTCTAACGCCCACCAAA
>USMR01000080.1 GCA_900555815.1 uncultured Collinsella sp. | reverse complement strand
GAAGGCTACCGCTCGCCGCGCCAAGGTTGATTACGCGCACGCCGAGTAACATGTTGGTCGCTGTTGGCGCTTGGGCATAGGCCCGCCCGCCAGGATTTTCAATCCAATGTCTCGCAGAGCCCCCGGAAAGCGTTTCACTCGCTTTCCGGGGGCTTTTGTCGTTGCGTCTTATTCATCTATTCAAAAACATGCGCATATATAAAATCGGATTTCAAATCATACGGCGGCTCTATGGGGTCCCGTTTTTGGGTACAGTGTTGTCCCGATATTGAGCTTGGGGGATATATGAAAGATGAGACGATGGGTCAAGAGGATGCGGCCCAAGATGCAGAAGCTTGCGCTGAGGCCTTGGAGAGCTTAGACCGGATTTCACTCGATGAGATTGCGTTTGACGATTCGGGCGTTGATGTGCAGGATGAGCCGGAAGCCGAGGCGCAGTCCGATGATCAGGATGCAGACGACGTCGAGCCTGCCGAAGATGAGGCAGATCACGAAGACACCGAAAGCGAGGCCGGCAACCAGCCCGAATCCGACACAGGCGAGGAAACCGTCCTGCTCGACAGCTTACCGGCCGAGGATTCGCTGACCCGCGAGCTCCCCGGCTTAGGCTCTGCGCCTGCCGTGGACGAGACCATCGCCATGGGCGATATTCCCCTACCGTCCGTTCCTTCGGCACGCGAAGCCGAGGTTCGTCACCGTAAGATGTCGCCCAAGCGCCGCAACCTGATGGTGGCAGGCGTCGTGGCCGTCGCGCTCGTCGCCGGCGGCGCAGGCTATGCTGCCTGGAACGGATATCAGCAAGAGCAGGCTGCCGCTGCCGCGGCCAGTGCGCACACGATGATGTCGGTGCAGATTGGCGTGCATGCCGCGGGCCTCGACTGCTCAACCGGCTCCAAGATTCCCGTACAGGTGAGCGGGCAGGATTCCGACGGTTCTTCCGTGAGCGAAACGCTCTACGTTGACGAACATGGTCGCGGCATTAAGCTGCTGCCCGGCGATTACACGCTCTCCATTGCTGGATCCCCCATCGCGGAAGACGGCACCATCTATACCGTCCCGACCACCAAGACGCAGGTCACCGTTAAGAGCGATGAACAGGATTTAAGTGCCCAGGCCACCTTTAAGCTCAAGGTGCCTTCGGCCGACACGGTGACTGACGACCAGATCGATGCCGCCGCCAAGTATGCCGAGGAGGGCGGTGCGAGCTCCGCCGCGGCTGCCAAAGTGCTCCAGCAGGCAGCAACCGCGCGGCGCGACGCCGCCGTCAATGCCGTGAGCGCGCAAAAGGCACAGGCGTCCCGTGATGCTGACGCTCGCCACAAGGCAACCGACCTCTACCAGCTCGATATTCCCGTCGAGTGGTACGGCAAGGTCGCAACTTGGCAAAACGGAAGCACGCTATGCATCTATCTGGGCGACGACGCCAATACGCCGCTCGTGACGCTCGTTGCGGTGCGCGAGGGCGAGAGCTTTACGCCCGATGAAGGCGATACGGTTTTGGGCGCGGCCAATCTAGGCAACGGTTATACCGTCTACGCCAGCGGCCCCGTCTATCCGTACGTGGTGCCCCAGACCATCAACGGACGGACGCAGAACCCCGTGTCAACCTACCCCATGGACACGGCCATTGAGCTTGTCGAGCTTACGACCGGCAACCGCTACACCTATAGCCAGATCAAGAACGTACTGGTCGGTAAAGACGGCAAAGCCGATGGTGCCACTAAGCTCGAAACCGACTACCTCGCGCAGATCCTGCTGCCGAGTATCAAAGCCCAGGACTAGCCGGCCCGAAGACAGCCGCCCAACGCAGTTGCGGTGAAATAGGGATTGTTTTTGCTGGTCAAACCGCAAAACAGTCCCTATTTCACCGCAACTTTTTGGTGGCCTTTTTGGTGGCACTCAGCGCCAGGGATCGGCTTCGAACATTGGCTCGCGCTCGGGGCGGCGATCGCTGTAGGGATCGTAGCCGTCGTCGTCCTCGTTCTCGGCACGGATGTAGGGGTCGCGCGGCTTGGGTGCCGGCTTAGGCACAGGCATGGGTGCGGCGGGTGCGGCATCGGTCGCCGGCGCACTTGTCTTGATCTCGTCTTTCATCTGCATAGCTCCTTGCATCGCATCCGTTCAACATTATCGATTGTCGCACGAAAAAGGGCGGCGGACCCAATTGGATCCGCCGCCCTTGGCGTTTAGAGACGGCTGGCAGATTTTAAGGCATGTCCCATAAATCTATTCGGCGTCGGGGACCTCATAGGTGGCCGCCGGCGTGTTGTCGCACACGACGGTAAAGCCGCCGTCCTTGTCGGCATCGACCGTCACCTGATCGCCCTCGCGCACCGTGCCGTCGATGATAGCGGCGGCGATGGCATCCACGACCTCGCGCTGAACCAGACGCTTGAGCGGACGGGCGCCAAAGACCGGGTCCAGGCCGCCCACGGCGAGCATCTGCTTGGCCGCCGGGGTGATGGCAAGCGTCATGCGCTCCTTGGCCAGACGCGCGCGGACGTCGGCGAGCTGGATGTCGACGATCTTCTCGATCTGCGCCATACCGAGCGGATGGAACACCACGATATCGTCGATACGGTTGAGGAACTCGGGGCGGAAGGTCTGAGCCATGGCAGCGTCGACCTGATGGCGCATCTCCTCCTCGTCCTTACCGGACAGATCGGCGATGGCCTTGGAGCCCACGTTGGACGTCATGATGATAATCGTGTTCTTGAAGGACACCCGGCGACCCTGACCATCGGTCAGACGACCGTCATCAAGCACCTGCAACAGCACGTTAAAGACATCCGGATGAGCCTTCTCCATCTCGTCGAGCAAGATCACAGAGTACGGACGACGGCGCACGGCCTCGGTGAGCTGGCCGCCCTCGTCGTAGCCCACGTATCCCGGGGGCGCACCGATCAGACGCTGGACGCTGAACTTCTCCATGTACTCGGACATGTCGATACGCACGAGCGCACGCTCGTCATCGAACAGGCACTCGGCCAGCGCCTTGGCGAGCTCGGTCTTGCCCACGCCGGTGGGGCCCAGGAAGAAGAAGCTGCCGATGGGCTTGTCCGGATCGGAGAGGCCCGCACGGCTGCGGCGCACGGCTGCGGCGACGGCGGAGACGGCCTCATCCTGGCCGATGACGCGCTTATGCAGCTCGCCCTCCAGACCCTTGAGCTTGTCGAGCTCACCCTGCATCATCTTGGAGACGGGCACGCCGGTCCAGGCGCTCACGACCTCGGCGATCTCATCGGAGGTCACCTGTTCGTTGAGGCCCTCGCCGTCCTGCTGCTTTTGCGCCTCAAGCGCGGCCTCGGAATCCTGAATCTGCTGCTGCAGGCCCGGAATCACGGAGTAGCGCAGCTCGGACGCACGGCCCAGGTCGCCGTTGCGCGTTGCGCGCTCCTCTTCGCTCTTGGCCTCGTCGAGCTGTCCCTTGAGCTCCTGCACGTGGTCGATGGCGTTCTTCTGGTTGAGCCAGCCAGCCTTTTGCACGTTGAGCTTTTCTTGGACCTCGGCGATCTCTTGGCGCAGAGCCTCCAGACGCTCCTTGGAGGCGTCGTCGGTCTCCTTCATGAGCGCCTGCTCCTCGATCTGCAGCTGGGTGAGCTGACGCGTGGTGGCGTCGATCTCGACCGGCATGCTGTCGAGCTCCATGCGCAGGCGGCTTGCGGCCTCATCGACCAGGTCGATGGCCTTGTCGGGCAGGAAACGGTCGGCGATGTAGCGGTCGGAGAGGTCGGCGGCGGCCACGAGCGCGCTATCGGTGATGTGTACGCCGTGGAAGATCTCGTACTTCTCCTTGAGGCCACGCAGGATCGAGATGGTGTCCTCGACGGTGGGCTCGGAGACCATCACGGTCTGGAAACGACGCGCGAGCGCCGCGTCCCTCTCGATGTACTTGCGGTACTCGTCAAGCGTGGTCGCGCCGATCGCGTGCAGGTCGCCACGGGCGAGTGCGGGCTTCAGGATGTTGCCGGCGTCCATGGAGCCCTCGGTGGCACCCGCGCCCACGATGGTGTGGAGCTCATCGATGAACAGGATGACCTTGCCCTCGGACTTCTGTACCTCCTTGAGCACGGCCTTCAAGCGGTCCTCGAACTCACCACGGTACTTGGCACCGGCGACCAGCGCGCTCATGTCGAGCTCGATGAGGTCGCGGTCGCGCAGCGTGCTCGGCACGTCGCCGGCCACGATACGCTGGGCGATGCCCTCGACGATGGCCGTCTTGCCGACGCCCGGCTCACCGATGAGCACGGGGTTGTTCTTGGTGCGACGGGACAGGACCTGGATGGTACGACGAATCTCGTCGGTACGGCCGATGACCGGGTCGAGCTTGCCGGCGCGGGCAAGGTCGCAGATATTGCGGCCGTACTGTTCCAGTGCCTCAAACTGGGTCTTGTCCTCGGCAGACGTCACGCGGTCATCGCCGCGCAGCTCCTCGTAGACCTGCTCGATGCGCTCCTTGGTCACGCCGGCATCGCGCAGCACACGGCCCGCCTCGCCCTTGTCCTCGGCAAGTGCCATCAGCAGATGCTCGGTCACCACAAAGCTGTCGCCCATCTTGGTAGCCTTCTTCTCGGCCTTCTCGATGACGCGGACAAGCTCGTTGGACAGACCCATCTGCTGACCCTCGCCCGAAACCTTGGGCGCGTGGTCGATGGCATCCTGTGTGGAGCGTGCGAGCTGAGCCGGATCGGCACCGATGCGCTCTATGATCACGGAGATATTGCGCTCGCCGGCACCGAGCAGGGCGGACAGCAGGTGAATCGGCTCTACCGCGCCGGCCTGCGCGTCGGCAGCCGTGCTCATGGCGGTCTGCAGCGCCTCGCGCGACGTCATTGCTAGCTTATCGATTCTCATGGAATCACCTCTCTTGGGGCGGCCGCCCTACGGGGCGGCTTCACGTTGTTCGAGAAGTATTGTTGCCAGCTTTGCGCGATCTTATACACAAATCTAAGTCTCTATATATAAGATTTTCTGAGTGATTGAAAGATAGGAAGCAGGTGCGCTCACCCGCTACGGCCTCGTCCCCTTACTATCTCAATCTGTAACATCTAGTCAGCAAATAGAGCTCTATCTGTTACAAATCGAGACGAACAGAAAACACCCGGATCAAAAATCTAAATCTGTAACACCAGGCCCACTTTTAGCGGCCAAGATGTTACAGATCGAGACAGACCGAAAACCACCACAAAGAGGGCAGGCACCTTTGTGGTGGTCGCGGTCTCTACTCCTTCGCCGAACCCGTACTTCCCGATTCGACGGTCCAGGGCATCTCATCCTCGAACAGCCATGTACGGGCAGACCCACTATCGCGTGCAGACTGCGGGACAGGCAAGCAGGTCTCTTTATAGGCATCATGGATACACTGACCCATAAAATCGTAGACCTCGGTCTCGTCG
>USMR01000079.1 GCA_900555815.1 uncultured Collinsella sp. | reverse complement strand
GCACATTAAGTGCTTTCCTTTGCGTGCGGAACTCGCGACAAACTTAATATATTTCGCCGCCCCTCTGCCAAGCTCGGGAGACGACACGTTGATGTCTGCTTAACTCTGCTCGCTCAGGCTAATGACTTTGTTGGGGGTCCACTATTTGCTGGAGAGTGAACTTGCATTGGGGCCTGTCGCTCTTTCCTTGCAAATCTTCCTCATCGAAATCGAAGATCATGATGGCGCAGTTGGGGAGTTTTGCTGGGAGCTCGAAGCCCTCTGGGGCTGCAGCCTTGATGAATTGGCGGCTGGCGCTGCCGTGGCTTACTGCTAGAAGGGTCTCGATGCCCTCGGAGCCCATGAGATTGGTGAGGGTGCCTAACATGCGTTCTTGCAGCGCTTGGCTTCCTTCTCCTCCGAAGGGGACCAGGTCCTCGCCCGGATCCCAGACGTCGGTGGGTAGCGCGCCGTGCGGGCCTTCTTCGAAGGAGCCGTAGCAGCGCTCGATAATGCCTTCGCAGGGCTCGGCTGCTGCGTCCGGGCCGAGGAGCTCGCATGCGACGAGCTGAGCTGTGTCCATGGCTCGGCCTAAGGGCGAAGAGACCACTTTGTCGGGGACGACGCCGTGGGCTTTGAGCCATGCGGCTGCCATCCCGGCTTGCTGACGGCCTAAGTCGGTGAGCGGTGAATCGCAGCGGCCTTGGACCAGCTTTTTGACGTTGAACTCCGTCTGACCGTGGCGGAGTAGATACAGCTTCTTCATGCTCTCCCCTTCTGCATAACCTGCTTTGCCGGCATAGCCTTACTCGTGGGTATGCCCTACGTAGTCTTCGTCGATCGTAATCTTGGCAATCGACTTGGGATATTCCGATTCGACCCGTTGTGTCAGCGCGTGCTTTACGTCTTCGGCACTCATCTGCAGATCCGAGGGACGCACGCAGTCAAAGATCACGTTGGTGTGCGTAGGACCCGGCACACAGCGTAGGTCATGAATCGAGAGGCGGTTATCGATCTCCTGAGCCATTGCGTTGATACGCAGGCGCATGCTCGCCACCTTTGGATCGTCGGTCACGATGGGGTCGTAGTGAAGCGTGACGATCATGCCGTCTTCGTTCCTAAACGACTGCTCGATGTTATCGAGCGTGTCGTGGCTTTCCAGCGGGCTGGCCTCGGCCGCCATCTCGGCGTGCGCACTTGCAAACTTCCTGCCCGGGCCGTAGTCGTGAACCATCAAATCGTGAACGCCCAAAACGCCGGGATAGCTCATGATCTTGTCTCGGATGTGCTTGACCAGCTTAGGATCGGGCGACTGACCCAAAAGCGGGCTCACCGTATCCTGGATGAGTTCAAAACCGCTCCAGCCAATATAGGCGCCAACGGCAAGGCCGACCCATGCGTCAAGATTGATGTGCGTCACCTGCGAAACAATCGCGCACGCCAGCACGGCGCCCGTGGCTAGGACATCGTTCTTGGAATCCTGCGCGGTCGCATGCAGCGTCTCGGACTCAATGCGGTCACCGAGCTTTTGGTTGAGGGCCGCCATCCACAGCTTTACGACCATCGAAAGCACTAGAACTGCCACCAGGGCAAGCGAGAACTCGACAGGTTCGGGGTGGATGACGCGCTCGACCGAGGACTTCACCAGCTCAACGCCAATCAGCAGCACGAGCGCCGCCACGACCAGACCCGAGAGATACTCGTAGCGACCGTGGCCGTAAGGATGCTCGGGGTCGGCCGGCTTGCTCGCCAGCTTAAAGCCCAGCACGCTCACGATATTCGAGCTGGCATCGGACAGGTTGTTCATGGCATCCGCCACAATCGAAACCGATCCCGACAGCACGCCAATTACGCCCTTCGCAGCGCATAGTGCCACATTGGCGAGAATACACACCACGCCCGTCAACGTGCCCACGCGCGCACGGTCGCCCTGCGCACGCTTAACAATCCACTCGACCATCTACATCCGCCCCCACGGTACTACCTATATATCTATTGCTCAAACGGATTGTAGTGTAGCCACTTTGTCCCCCAGATACAAAAAAGGCCGCAACCCACACGGGCCACGGCCTTGGAATATGGCAAAGGAATCGTCCTTGCGTCGCACAGGTTTACGCGCTTGCTTCGGCCACGCTCTTCGAGGTTTCGGGTGAATCGGCTCCGTCCCCCGTCGTCTGTCCCTTCGCCGGCACCACGCCAAAGCAGTAGCTCAGCGCCGCAGACACCGCAAATGCCACACCGCCGGCAGCGCAGCACCACAGCAGGTTCGAGATGCCGCCCGTGGCAAAGCCAATGACCATGAGGACATTCGTCATGCCGATGGTATAGGCCGTAACGTGGCCCACGGCCGCAACAAGGCCTCCGACGGCGCCGCCAATGGCCATGCACGTCAGGCACCCGCCATATTTAAAGCCGCAACCGTACAGCGCCGGCTCGCTTACGCCGCCAAGAACACCCGAGATTGAATAGCCCAGCATGAGCGCCTTCTCGTCCTTATCTGCAACGCGAAGCGACGCGCCAAAGGGCATGCCCCAAACGGCGAACGTTGCCATCGTCGCGGCGATCAGGATGCACGAATCCGTTCCCACACTCATAAACTGCGCATAGGCGAGCGATAGGACAACGTTGCTGACGCCGGCGATCTTTAGGAACTCCCAGCCCGCGGCAAGCCCCATGAGCGTGAGCAGCGACACGATGCCACCGGAATTGCCAAGCATAAACATAAGCTGGCCCAACAGCATGCCCAGATAGCTGCCCGCCGGCGCCGTAATGCACAGCGAAACCGGAACCATGACAAGCATGGTTGCAAACGGAACGAACGAAAACGCCACGGCCTTAGGGATAACGCGCTTAAAGAAACACTCCACTCGCCATAGCACGGGCACCGAGATGAGAACCGGAATAACAGTCGTCGTGTAATCGTTGACCGGCGCGGGAAGCA
This sequence comes from uncultured Collinsella sp., assembly GCA_900555815.1. Classification (GTDB taxonomy): domain Bacteria; phylum Actinomycetota; class Coriobacteriia; order Coriobacteriales; family Coriobacteriaceae; genus Collinsella. The sequence continues at coordinate 2,572 of USMR01000079.1, read as the reverse complement.
GACCATACACGGAAGTCATCGATGCCCCCGTCGTCGATGCGGCATCGACGAGCTTGAGCAGATCGGGCGCAATCAATACGCCGCCCAGCATCATACCCAGCTGCTCCGAGCAACCGAGCTGGCGGGCGGCCGCCCAACCAAGATAGATGGGCAAAAAGTAGTAGCCGGCGTTATAGAGCCAACTGTAGAACAGGCGATAGATTTCGGAATCGGCAGACCACAGGCCCAGCATGCCTTCGCCCATAATGACGGCGACGGTGCGGAACAACGCCGCGCAGACAATAAACGGCAACGCCGACATCATGCTTTTGGACAGATAGTCCACCACGGCCATGGCGTTTGATGAAACCGTCGTTGCAAACGTGGTGTTAGAAACTTGTGACATGGAACGCCTTTCCCAATGCGACATGCGGGCTGCCCCTTTGTCACATCGTGCGGTACTGACCGATTGCGCGGTACTTTTCGTAGCGGAGGTTTGTGAGGGTCGCGTCGTCGAGCTGCCCAAGCGTATCGAAGGCATCAAATGCCGAGGACATGACGGCACCGGCGATCTCCTCATGCGACAGGCCCCTATCGTCAACAATGCCGTCGATGATGCCGAGCGCCAACAGATCGGGAGCCGTGAGCTTCAGCGCCTCGGCAGCCTCATTCGCGCGGTCGGTATCCTTCCACAGGATCGACGCACAGGCCTCGGGGCTCACGACCGAATAGGCCGAGCTCGAGAGCATCAGGATGCGGTCGGCCACGGATAGCGCCAGCGCGCCACCAGAGCCGCCCTCGCCTGTCACCACCGAGACAATCGGCGTCTTAAGGCCGCTCATCTCCATGAGATTCTGGGCAATCGCCTCGCCCTGGCCGCGCTCCTCGGCACCGATGCCGCAAAACGCGCCCGAAGTATCGACCAGGCACAGAACCGGTCGACCAAACTTTTCGGCCTGGCGCATCAGGCGACGCGCTTTGCGGTAGCCCTCGGCATGTGCCATACCAAAGTTGCGACGCATGCGCTCTTTGGTCGTGGTGCCGCGCTCGATGGCGATGACCGTTACGGGGCGTCCGTCTTTCCAGCCAATGCCAGCCACCACAGCAGCGTCGTCGCCAAAGTAGCGGTCGCCGTGCAGCTCCACAAATCCATCCAGGCCCAGCGAGATCATCTCGCCTGCCGTGGCGCGATCTGCCGAGCGGGTCTGCTTGACAATCTCGAACGCGGTTTTTGGTGCGGCCGAGCGCTTGAACAAGTGTCCCAGCTTTTTGCCGCGGCGACCCGTATGCACGATCTCATGCGGTGCCCCCAGGCCGGGCGCGTGCCCTTCGTGCAGCGCCAGCAGCTCGCCTACCATGAGCGCAATCTCGCCACGCGGAACAACGGCATCGCAAAAGCCGTGCTCCAGCAAAAACTCGGAGCGCTGGAATCCCTTGGGCAGGCGCTTGTGCATGTTCTGCTCGATCACGCGCGGGCCGGCAAATGCCGTCAGGGCATCGGGCTCGGCCAGGATAATGTCGCCCTCCATGGCAAAGCTCGCGGTTACGCCTCCGGTCGTGGGGTCGGTGAGCACCGTGATATACAGGCCGCCCGCCTCGCTGTGGCGCCTAACCGCCGCAGAAATCTTGGCCATCTGCATAAGCGATGTCACGCCCTCTTGCATGCGCGCACCGCCCGAAACGGTAAAGCCGACAACTGGCAATCCAAGCTCGGTCGCTCGCTCAAATGTGCGACAGATCTTCTCGCCCACCACGGAACCCATCGAGCCCATCATAAAGTTGGCGTCCATAAAGAAGAGCGCGGTATCGCAACCGCAGATTTTGCCCCTGCCGCACACAACGGCATCGTGCTCGCCCGAACGCTCGCTCACGCTCTTGAGCTTGTCGGCATAGCCGGGAAACGAGAGGAAGTCCTCCGGCGCCAGACTGGCATCCCATTCCTCAAACGTGCCCTCGTCAATCGTCATGCGCATGCGGTCGCGCCCGCTCACGCGAAAGTGTTTGCCGCAACGAGGGCAGACCTCGAGGTTGTCGTGCAGGCGCGCCTCATCGATCACGCGGCGGCACTCCGGGCACTTGATAAACACGTGGCGCGCGGGAAACTCGGCGCACGACTCGGTCATCGGTCCCTCGAGGACGTTGACCGTCTTCGCTTTTCTATTCATCAGCATAGAGATGCCCCATCAGATCGGTGTGATACATGCCCGACAAGAACTCGTCGTTTGCCAGCACGTCGAGCTGAAGCTCGCTGTTTTCGCTCACGCCCTCAATCACGAGCTCGCCCAGGGCCGAGCGCATCTTGCGAATGGCGCCGTCACGCGTGGGCGCACACACGATGAGCTTGCCAAGCATGGAGTCGTAGTACGGCGGAACTTTAGCACCGGTAAACATGGCGGAATCCCAGCGCACGCGCGGACCACCCGGCACACGCAACGCGGTGACCGTTCCGCATGACGGCAGAAAGTCCGGCGTTTCGGCATTGATGCGGCACTCCATGGCGTGGTTGCGGACCGGCACGTCCTCCTGCTCAAAGGGCAGAGGCTGGCCGGCTGCCACGCGCAGCTGCCACTTGACCAAGTCGGTATCGGTCACA
>USMR01000078.1 GCA_900555815.1 uncultured Collinsella sp. | reverse complement strand
CGAGGTGGAACCACAGGCCAAGAGCGCTCGCGGTGTCGCCGCTCATAAGGACGTCACCGGCCGTCACAATCGACAGCACCAGGACGGCTGCGACGGAGACCAGGTTGAGACCGGCAAACACGTTATAGGACGTGTTCTTGGGCAAAAACGCCATGACCAGCGAGAACACCAGAGGAGTCGCGAGCAGGGCGAGAATCAACGTTTCCATGGACTACCCCCTCAGCTCGGACAGGTCGCGCGCATCGAGCGAGTGGGAGTCGTCCCAAATGCGACGCACGACGATGGACATGATGATGACGGCAAAGATGGCGTCGGTGGCGATACCGATCTCGATGATCTCGGGAGCAGTGGGGGCCAAAAGCGCGAGCGTCACATGGCTGCCGTTTTCCATGAGGCAGTATCCAAAGATCTGCTTCATGATGTTGCGCTGCGAGATGATGCAGGTGAGGCCCACAAAGAAGTGAGCGAAGCTAATGGCGAGCGCAGGCGTTGCGACCTCGGCCGTGGGCAGGCTGATCTGCGTCACAACGGCAAAGCAAATCGCAACCTCGACGGCGATGATGCAAATGGCCCACGCGGGCTTAAGGCCGGCCTTGAGCGATGCGTCGCTCGGCTCGTCCATCTTCTTGTATGCGCGGTTGAGGATATAAGGGACCAGGACGACCTTGGTGATAAAGGCAGATCCGGCCCACATGAGCAGCTCCTGCGCACCGGTGGTGACACCGAGCGTGGCGAGCAGACCCACGAGCACCAGCGACTGCACCGCATACCAGCTGATGGCGTGCTTGATGTTCTTTGAGACGACCACCATGGTGGACGTGACGATCAGAAGGCCGCCAAGGATGTTGACGATCGAATAACCCATGTCGTTCTACCTCCTAACCGATCCAGCTGGCCGAAAGCGGGCCGCTGACGATAACCATGATGATGAGCACGATGAACACGAACGCCATCGCGCGGGGAAGCGGGGCTCCCGCAGCGACCTCGTCGCTCGGCTCGCCGGGCAGGCAATAGCCCATCCACTTGAGGAACCAGGCGAAGGTGGCGACGGTCTCGGCGACCATGATGCACACGAGCACCAGGATCGCGACGTTGCCGGCACCCACGGAAAAACCGCCGGCAATGATCTGGAACTTCGAGAAGAACGTGTTCATGGGCGGCACGCCGGCAATGGCGAGCGCGGCGACACCAAAGCCCACGCCCGAGATCGGGTACTTCTTTACGATGCCGCGAAGCTTGGGCAGCATACGCGTGCCGAGCGTAAAGGAGAACGAACCGGCGATCAGGAAGAACAGCGTCTTGGCGAAAGCGTGGTTAAAGATGTGGCACACGGCACCGTCAAAGGCCAGCTGGCTGCCAAAGACCGAAAGGCCCAGACCAAAGAACACGTAGGAGAGCTGGGCGATCGTGGAGAAGGCCAGCAGACGCTTCATGTCCTTTTGCGGCAGGTACATAAGGAAACCAAAGAGCATGGTGACCATGGCGTCGATAATGGCAACCCAGCCCACGATCTCGGGAATCTCGCCGGCAGAGACGAGTGCACGCGCGAACACGCACACGCCGACCTTGACCATCGAGGCGCCATGCAGGTAGGCCGAAACAGGCGTCGGCGCCTCCATGGCCGAAGGCAGCCACATGTACATGGGAACCTGTGCGGACTTGGCCCAGGCCGCAAACAGCACGAGTAAAAGGACGATAGCCTTGAGCTTGGCGTCGAGGCCGGCAATCGCGGTAATGGCGAAGGTGCCGGTGTGGGCAAACACGATGGCGGCGCCCAGATACAGGCCAAGCGCACCGATATGCGTAATGATCAGGGCCTTCATGCCGGCCTTTTTGGCCGTAGGCGACATGTAGTAGCTAATGAGGCCCCAAGAGCAAGCACCCGTGATCTCAAAGAACACAAGCTGGCCCAAAAGGGTCGAGCTGTACACGAGGCCGGCCATGGCGCCGATGAAGGTCGCGAGGTACGCGTAGAAGCGACGACGCGGTGCATCGGGATGCTCACGGTTATTCTCGCTCATATAGGGGATCGAATAGATCACGACAAGCAGGCCGATACCCACAAAGGCGGGCGCGAGCAGCGTGCTCATGCGATCGAAGGTGAATCCCATGACGAGGGTCCGCCCAAACGAGATCAGGGGGACCTGCGTGTCGGGCATGCCGGCGCCAGCGAAATTCGCGGCGAGGGCGATGGTGCAGACCGTCGAGACGGCGGCACCCAAAACGCTGAACCACTTGGCGTACGGACGGGGGAACAGGGCGACAAGCACCGAGGCCACCATCGGGGCCGCGATAGCGACCAAGCCGAGAAGGGACAGACTGACTGCAAATGACATTGTTTCTCCCTTCTCCTACACGCCGACGACCACGAAAACAAACGCCAGAACGGCGATGCCCACAACGGCCCAAGTCTGATTGCCAAGCACCTTAAAACGCGAGCGCGAGCAGGAGTTCTCGATTACGCCGCACACGACAAAGTCGATCAGGCACTTCACCAGGAAGATAACCGCGCCCAAAACGGCGGCGGCACCCACGGTCGCGGGCTCACCCCAGGGGACAAAGATCGCGCAGAACCAAGCAACGACCAGGACCTGCTTCATGGACATGGCGAGTTTGGCCATGGCAAGCGACGGGCCGGAAAGCTCGGCGAGCGGGCCCTCCTGAAGCTCCTGCTCGGCCTCGGCCTGATCAAACGGCAGCTTGCCGAGTTCCATGTAGCAGGCAATCGCAAAGGCGATGCCGGCGAGGATTACGGCGACCGGCGCGTCGATGGCGCCCGTCATGATGTGCTGACCCATGGTGGCGATGTCGGTGGAACCGCACACCAGGGCGGCGGCAAACAGCGCCAGCAGCATGGACGGCTCGATGAGCACGCTCATGAGCAGCTCGCGGACGCCGCCGATACCGGCGTAGGCGTTGGACGAATCCACGCCGCAGAGGGCGAAGAAGAAGCGGGCGAGCGCCAGGCTGTACATGATGGTGATGGCGTCACCAAAGACCGGGATGGGGCATTGCGCCGAAAAGAGCGGCAGGCCCATCGCGAGCATAAAGGCGACGGCGAAGAACAGCGGCGGCATAATGCGCAGCGCAAAGCTCGCGTCCTCGCTCTGGGACTCGGGGCGCGCAAAGAGCTTGGCCAGGTCGCGATAGTCCTGCATGATGCTGGGGCCGCGACGGTTGTGCATCTTGGCGCGGATCACGCGGCCGAGACCGGAGAAGAACGGCGCGACGGCCATGACGACCACGCCCTGCAGAACGGCAAGTACGATGTTGTTCATGCTCTCCCCTCCTTAACCCATTTGCACGGCGAGCACGAGGAACACCACGAGTGCCGCGACGATGTAGCAGATATAGATGCTGTAGTTGCCACCCTCGAGCTTAGTCGCGAGGTCGGCGAGCTTCTCGACACCCTTATGCGGGGCATCGACGAGAACCTTGTCGGGTACGGGCTCCACAGCCTCGGCCACACCGGTGAGCTTCTGGAAGAAGTGCGCGATGGACCAGCAGACGGCCGTGCAGCGGTCGCGCAGCGTGTAGAGCGGCTGCATAAACCAGGACACCTCGGAGGCAAAGGTCGTGGCCACGACGGGCATATGCTCGTTGGGAGCATAGCCGCATGCCCACGGCTGGGACTTCTGCACCTTGCCGACGGTCTTGAGCTTGCGATAACCGCAGGCAAGACCGACGAGCACCACGAGCGCAATAGCAATCGCGGGCGTGGAGGTGGCAGCGCCGGAGTACTGGTTCATGAGCTCCATGCCCTCGGCGGCAAACACGCCGCCGTACGGATGCAGCACGGACGCGGCGACATCGACCAGCACGGGCGCGATCACGGGAGCGCCAATGCCCAGCACGACGCAGATGGCCGCGAGCAGGCCCTGCGCGAACACCATGGGGGCGGGAACCTCCTTGGCATTGGCCGCAGCCTCGGAACGGGGCGCGGAGGCAAAGGAGACGCCATAGGCCTTGACGAAGCACGTGACAGCCAGCGCGCCGGTAATGGCAAGCGCGACGGCTGCGAACACGGCCACGATCATGACGGCCTTGTCGCCCTGCATGGCGGCGTTAAACAGCGACTGGTAGGTAAACCACTCGGACACAAAGCCGTTGAAGGGCGGGATGGCCGAGATGGCAAGCGCGCCAACAAGGAAGCAGATGGCCGTTGCCGGCATACGACGGAACAGGCCGCCCATCTCCTCCATATTGCGCGTACCCGTGGAGTACAGCAGCGCACCGGCGCCCAAGAACAGCTCGCCCTTAAACATCGCGTGGTTAAACGTGTGGTAGAGGGCGGCCATCAGAGCCAGGACGGCGATGCCGACCGAGTTGAGCGCCATGGCGGCCATGGAGGCGCCGACGCCGAGCAGAATGATGCCGATGTTCTCGACGGAGTGATAGGCCAGCAGGCGCTTGATGTCATGCTCCTGCAGGGCGAAAGCCACGCCGAGAACGGACGAGATCGCACCGAAGACCATGACCATAAGGCCCCACCAGACCTGAACGCCCGAGGCGGAGAGCAGGTCGAGACCAACCTTGAGAATGCCGAAGATACCGATCTTGATCATGCCGCCGGACATGAGGGCCGACACGTTGGACGGCGCCTCGGGATGCGCCTTGGGCAGCCAGCCGTGCAGCGGGATGATACCGGCCTTGGCACCAAAGCCAAAGAAGGCGAGCACGAAGCACACGGATGCGACCGCGGGGCTAAACTGCGTAGCGCGGAAATCCGCAAAGGCAAACGAGCCACCGGCGAAGTTGGTCATGGTGAGGAAGCTCGCCATGATGAGCACAAAGCCCACATGCGCAATCACAAAGTAGAGCCAACCGCCATGGATGGAGTTCTCGTTCTCCTCGATCACGACCAGGAAGTACGAGGTCAGCGACATGAGCTCAAAGGCGACCAGGAACCAAAACACGTTGTCGGCGGTGATGACGAGCATCATGGACGCCACGAAGGTGTTAAAGAAGAAGCCGGCGCGGCCCTTTTTGCCCGGGTACTCATCAAAGTAGTTGAGACCGTAGATCGAACCGGCAAACGCGAGCACCGAGATGAGCGCCACGAACAGGCCGGACAGCTGATTGAGCAGCAGCTGGAAATGGGCAAACGGGAAGAACACGATGGTGTCGACCGACGTGACATCGCCCAGCACGGCCTGGATACCGGCCACAAACGAAAGCACCGCGGCGACGGCGCCGATAAGGCAGCCGGCGGTCTTGGCGGCATTATCGGCCTTGATCAGCAGAACCGAGGCGAGCGCACCGATGCACGAGACGGCAAGCGATGCGACAAACAGCGTCATGCTATCCATTGTTTACGCTCCCTTCTGCTTTCTCGGACAGGCCCTGGGCCACAGCGGTAACGTCGACGACCGGACCGTTTTCGATCGAGCGCAGGCGCTTGGCCTCGTCAAGCTCGCGATCGGCCGCGCCGCCCATGACGGTCAGCGCCTTGGTGGGGCACGCCGCCACACAATGCGGGCCGTCCGGATCGAAGGCGCACAGGTCGCACTTGACAGCGC
>USMR01000077.1 GCA_900555815.1 uncultured Collinsella sp. | reverse complement strand
AGCACCGTGCGATTCGCCCCACCGTCCGCACTTGTCACACCGGAACTGATCGAACGCGCGTGTTCCGCCTACACGCAAGCAATCCGAGATGGACATACCGATCCATTGCTTGCCATCGCCATGTTCATTCTCGATTTCATCTGCATACATCCGTTCAATGACGGCAACGGCCGCATGAGTCGGCTACTCACGCTCCTGATGCTGTGCCGCAATGGCTATATGGTCGGCAAATACATCAGTATCGAACACCTTATCGAGCAAAGTAAAAGCACTTATTATGAGGCGCTGGCCGCAAGCACCCAAGGCTGGGACGACAACGCCAATGATTATGCGCCATTCACGAACTACCTGCTTGGCATCATACTGTCCGCGTGCAAGGAATTCGACGAACGCATCAATCTCATGGCAGGCGGCAGAGCGCAGGGAGCACCGCGAGTAGCCACCAAGGGAACGCGGATTGAAGCACTGCTTGATCAATCCCTAGTGCCACTCTCCAAGGCCGATATTCTCGCTCGCATGCCCGATACCAGCACCACCACCATTGAGCGCACGCTGAAATCACTGTTGGACTCCGGTACGATCATCAAAATCGGTGCTGGCCGCAGCACCCGCTACGTGAAACGCCGCTAAACGCATCCTTGTGCGCAACATCTCGTCACTCTTCCGGCGCTCCGCTGGCCACGCGAATCATCGCGTACTGGGACTCGTAGAGGCGGTAGTACGCGCCCTTGGCGGCGAGCAGCTGCGCGTGCGAACCATGCTCGACGATCTGGCCGTGATCGATGTAGAAGATCTCATCCGCGTTCTCGATCGTCGACAGGCGGTGCGCCACGACAAAGCTTGTGCGACCGGCCATGAGCTCGTCGAATGCTGCCTGCACCTGCAGCTCGGTGCGTGTGTCGATACTCGAAGTCGCCTCGTCCAGCAGCAGAATCGCCGGGTCAGTGAGCATGACGCGTGCGATGCACAGCAGCTGCTTTTGGCCCTGGCTAAACGTGCCGCCGTCCTCGCCGATCACCGTATCGTAGCCGCCTGGCAGCTGCACGATAAACTTATGCGCATGAGCGCGCTTGGCGGCTTCGACAACCTGCTCGCGCGTAGCTCCTGGGCAACCGTAAGCGATGTTGTCCGCCACCGTGCCCTCGAACAGCCAAGTGTCCTGCAGCACCATGCCAAAGGCGCGGCGCAGGCTTGCGCGCGTGTAGTCACGCGAGGAACGGCCATCGACCATGATGCGTCCGGCATCGATATCGTAAAACCGCAGCAGCAAGTTGATGAGCGTCGTCTTGCCGCAGCCCGTGGGGCCAACGAGGGCAAAGCGCATGCCGGGCTTAGCCTCGATGCAGATATCCTGCAGCAGTTTGCGGTCGGTCACATAGCTAAAGTCCACGTGTTCAAAAGTCACCTCGCCCTGCGGGGCGGCAAGCTCTACAGCGTCCGACGCATCGGGCTCCTGCTCGCGCGCATCGAGCAGCGCAAACATACGGCGCGCCGAGGCATACGCCGTCTGGATCTGCGTAATGACGTTGGTGACCTCGTTGAACGGCTTGGTGTACTGGTTAGCATAGGACAGGAAAATCTGCACGCCGCCCACCGTAAGCGTCGCGGGCACGCACGCAGCCGATCACAGCGACCACGGCATAGATGATGTTATTGATAAAGCGTGTGCCGGGGTTGGAGAGCGAACCCATAAACTGCGCGCGCTCGCCCGCGGTGTAGAGCTCAGCGTTGAGGGCATCGAAGCGCTGCTGGGCGTTGGGACCATAGGCAAAGGCGTCGACAAGCTTTTGCTCGCCTACGTACTCCTCGATATGACCACCGAGCTGCCCTTGAATACGCTGCTGTGCCGTAAAGCTTTTGTTGGAAAGCTTGGCGATGGCGCCGGCTGCAAAAATGGAAAGCGGCGTGACGAGTACCACCACAAGCGTCATGGTCAGGTTGATGGAAAGCATAAACGCGAGCGTGCCCACGATGGTGATAACGCCGGTGAAGAGCTGCGTGAAGCCCTGTAGCAGACCGTCGCCCACCTGGTCGACGTCGTTGACCACGCGGCTCATAAGGTCGCCGTGGGCATGGCTGTCGATAAAGCTGAGCGGCATGCGGCTGAGCTTATCGCTCGCCTCCACGCGCATGTCGCGCACCGTTTCGTAGGACAGGCGGTTGACGCAATAGCCCTGCAGCCACTGGAAGGCCGCAGCACCTACGACGACAATCGCGAGCTTGGTAACGAGCGGCAGCAGCGCATCGAAGTCCACCTGTCCGGCGGCGACGATAAGGTCGATGCCCTCGCCAATGAGAATGGGCGTGTAGAGCTGCAGAATCACCGAGACGGCGGCACTCAAAAACGATGCCGCAAACGAGACGCGGTGCGGACGGACATAGCCCAGCAGGCGGCGGGTCACCGCACCCACGGGATAGCGCTCGGGATCGCCGGGCTGGCGCGGACCGTCTCCCAGGTCGTTGAGGCTATCGTTGCCGGACGCGTTGGCCGTCATCGTGGCGACCGAACCGGAGGAAGTGTACGGATTCATTTAGCAGCCCTCCTTTGCGCAGACGGATGCGGGAGCGGTCGGGGCGCCTGGGGCGGGCGCGGGCGCCGTACTCCCCTGCTGACCCTCGAGCTCCTCGCGGCGAAGCTGCGACTGGCAAATCTCGCGGTAGAGCTGGCAGGTCGTGTAGAGCTCATCGTGCGCGCCCAGGCCCGCGACCGAACCGTGGTCAAGTACGCAGATCATATCGGCGTCGCGCACGGTCGAAACGCGCTGGCTTACGATCACCGTAGTCAGCGGCAGCCCGCCCTCAGCAGCGCCACACACGCTGCGCTCGCGGATGGCATGGCGAAGCGCCGCATCAGTCTTAAAGTCAAGTGCCGAGGCGGAGTCGTCCATGATCAGGACCTGAGGCGAGCCCACCAGGGCGCGCGCGATGGTCAGGCGCTGGCGTTGGCCACCGCTAAAGTTCTTGCCGCCCGCCTCGACCGGGGCATCGAGCCCCTGCGGCTTGTTGCGCACGAACTCGCTCGCCTGCGCCATGTCGAGCGCCGCCCAGAGATCCTCGTCGGTCGCAGCCTCGTCGCGCCAGGTCAGGTTGCTGCGGATGGTGCCGCTCACCAGCGACGCTCGCTGCGGAACGGTTGCGACCACGTGGCGCAGCTGATCGAGCGGCCAGGTGCGCACGTCGGCGCCCATTACGCTCACGCTGCCGACGCCCGCATCGTACAGGCGCGGGATGAGCGAGACGAGCGTGGACTTGCCGCTGCCCGTGCCGCCGATAATGCCGAGCGTTTTGCCCAGCGGCAGCTCCAGGGTCACATCGTTGACAGCGTTGGCAGCGCCGGCGCCAAACGAGAAGCTCGCATGGCTCAAGCTCAGCGCGGGAACTGGAGCGACATTGCCCGGCTTGGGCAGCGCAACCAACTGATTGCCCTCGTCGGTGATGCTCGGCTCGCAGTTGAGCACCTCGTTGATACGCGAAGCACTCGCGCTCGCCTTGGTAAAGACCACGACCAGGTTGGCGACGTACACGATGGAGGTCAGGGTCTGCGTCATGTAGTTCACAAACGCCATGACCTGGCCCTGCGTAAGCTCGCCCACGTTGACCTGGATGCCGCCCACCCACAGGATGGCGCACACGCCCAGGTTCATCACCAAAAACGTGACGGGATTAAGGATTGACGAGAGCTTGCCCACCGCGATGGCGGTATTGGCCTGGTCATCGGCGGCCTGGGCAAAGCGCTCGCGCTCGTGATCTTCGCGTACAAAGGCGCGAACCACGCGGGCGCCCGAAAGCCCCTCGCGGCAAATGAGCGCGATGCGGTCGAGCTTTGCCTGCAGCTGCTTGTAGTACGGAATGCAGCGCGCCATGACAAACCAAAACACCAGGCCAATGGCGGGCGTGCAAATCAAAAAGATCATGCCGAGCTTAAGGTCGATGGCAAGGGCCGCGCACATAGAGCCCACCGCCAAGAAGGGCCAGCGGATGAGCATGCGCACGCCCAGCGCCACGGCAAGCTGCACCTGGTTGACGTCGTTGGTGATGCGGGTGATAAGCGACGGCGTGCCAAAGCGGTCGAGTTCGGCATAGCTCAACTTGTTGATGTGCTGGTAGAGCGCACCGCGGATATCAGTGCCCATGCCCTGCGAGGTGAGCGCCGCCATCTTTTGGCAGACGAGCGTAAACGAGATGCCGATCACAGCCATGGCGCCAAGTACCATGCCGTAGTGGATAACGGCGTTCACATCGTGCGCGCCAATGCCTTTATCGATCATCTGAGCAATCACCAGCGGCGTCAGCAGGTCAAAGATCACTTCGATCAGCTTACACGCAGGGCCAATCACCATATACCGGCGAAACTTACCACCAAAACGCCTGAGCAGCTCAATCATGTATAGGCGCTCCCTATCATCATCCACATTCAATTCGAACCATGATAGTACCGCCACCCCAAAAGAAGCGTAAACAACTCGTCATTTCTAACGGGATTCGGTTTCCAAAGAAGCGGAAAAGCACGCGCACACCCAGCCAGTGTCGGGTCGACCGCTTGGTATACTTACATTAGTGCTACCAAGTTAGTCGCCGACCCTTGAAATGAGGTGCCGAGATGAACGACATTCTCGCAAGAAGAGCAAGACGAGCAACTGTGGGCATCGCCCTTTCCGCGGCACTTGTCGCGGGAATCGCCCCCGTAACGGCGATCGCGGCAGAAACCAGCGCCCCCACCGGTGCAGTTGCCTTGCAGACGGAAGACGCGGCCGCCGCAAAAGAAAAAGCGTATGCAGCCATGCAGGAAGCGCTCAAAAACCTCGAGGCCGCAAAAGACGCCGCAAGTCCCGAGAAAATTGCGGAAATCGATGATGACATTGCCGCATTTCAAGAACTCTACGACATGGTGGTGGCGGAAGCCGCCAAACGGAGGGAACCCCTTCCCGCCATGCAAGCGAACGTCGATGCAGCCCAAGCCAAATACGATGAGGCCCACAACCGGACAAGCGGCCTTCAGGCAGAATTAGATAAGGCACTTGAAGCACTCGGCGGCGAGGAGCCCAGCACAGCTATCAAGGAGCATATTAAGCAGTTGCGCATGGAGATCATGGCGGCAGAAAGGCGAGAAAAATCTTATGAAGATGATCTTCACTCCTACCAACGCCGACTCGAAAGCCAGGAAAAACAGGTTCAGCATTTCGAAAGTGAGGCAGAGGAAGCTAAAGCCCACATCGACGAGGACATAGCCAAGCGAAATGCGCTCCTCGGCGATTTGGAAAAGGCGCAAGCGGCCTATGATGACGCCTGCAAAGCATACGAAGAGGCAAAGGCCGCGGCAGATAAGACCACCTCGCCCGAGATAACGAAACCCGCCGAGACGACAAAACCCTCCAGCTCAGCGCAACCGGCCGAGGCGACACAGCCCACCGGCTCGTCCGCGACCGGCAAAAATACCCCGCCAAGCTCCACCAAGCAGGCGAACTCGAGCAGCGGCAAGCAAGCAGATACGACCGCCGGCAAGCTCGCGAACACGGGCGACACAGCACCGAGCGCAAT
>USMR01000076.1 GCA_900555815.1 uncultured Collinsella sp. | reverse complement strand
GATGCCAATGAGAACGCTGACCGCATCCGCAACGAGGCCGACGCCAAGGCCCGTGAGGTCATTCGCCAGGCTCTGACCGAGAAGCAGGCCGAGCTCGAGGAGATTGACCGTCTGAAGGCTTCCCGCGAGGAGTTCAAGGCCGAGTACCTCAAGCTCATCCAGCACTTCATGGACGATGCCCAGAATTCCTTCCCGGCCGATCTGATGGCCTCCACGCCGGTCGGTTCTGCCGCTTCTCCTGCAGTGACTGTTCCCGCCGAGCCGCTGCCCGTCGCTGACCCGGTTGTCCCCGTGGCCGATCCCTTCGCCCCGATCGACAACTTTGCTGCCGACGCCCTGGACTAACATTCGGCCTACAATTTAGTGCCTAGAAAGGACCCGCAGCTTGCGGGTCCTTTTTTATGACTGTGCCGGAGTGCGTAACATAAAAACCGAGCCCTGCACATAATGGCGCAGAACTCGGCGAACGGGTGAGCGGTCAAGGGTAGGTTTTAAGGCATGTCCCAAAACCTACTTGAGGAGGAAGTCGGAGAGGGGAATGGTACGGGCCTCGCGATGCTCGGGATCGGCGATGTGGTCGGCAGGATATCCACAGACGAGCATGTGATAGGGATAGACGCCCTTAGGCAGATTGAACTGCTCCTGCGCCACCTCAGGCTTAAAATGGCATACCCAGCACGTTCCCAGGCCCTGCTCGGTGGCCTCCATCATCATCTGATCACACACGATTGAGGTGTCGATTTCACTAGAATTCATCTGGTCATACGGGCGCACCCAAGCATCACCGGTAACGCTGCAAATAAGGAAGACAAGCGGAGCGCCAAAGATAGACTCATCACGAGCAAACCGAGGCTGACAAGCAGCTGCCTTCTCCAGAAGCTCAGGCGTATCCAACACCATCACACGGGTTGGATGATTATTACAAGCAGAAGGAGCAATACGCCCAGCCTCAACAATGGCATCCACAACAGCTTGCTCAACAGAACGATCCTGAAATTCACGACAAGAATACCGACCCCGAGCCAGATCCAAATAAGACATACAAGCCCTCCAACAATTAAAAATCAAACAAACCCAAAGTAACCCAAACAGTACCCAAAGCAGCAATCGGCCAAACGCTCATCAAGGGCCAAAGTGTCCGAACGGATACCAAAGGTCCCTTCAGCCAAACCCCCCATTGCGCTAAACCTATCAGCCAAAGTTCCCAATGGTGGTGCATAAGGGAGCGGGCCCGGCCACTAATAACCTTTTGAACGACTCTGCTTGCAGCCGGAGTGAAAAAGGTTATTAGTGGCCGGGCCCGCGACCGGTGGGACATGTACCCCCAATTAACTGTTCTTCATGACAATCGAATCCACAATATCGGCCACATTCTCACAGCAGTCAGCGCAGTACTCCAGGAAGGCGTATACGTCACGCCAGGCGATGACCTCGAGCGGGTCCTTGCCGTTAACGTGCAGGTTGCGCATGGCGTTGATATAGAGCTCGTCGGCTTCGGACTCGATGGTGTTGATCTGGATGACGAGTTCGCGCAGGGTCTTGGACTTGCGGTAGTTGGGCAGCTCGACCATCAGGTCTTTCATGGCGCGGCAGGCGTCAGTCACCTTGTGGGCGATGACGATGGCGTCGGGATGGATGCTCTGGATGTTGGTGAAGTAGACGCGCTGCACGACGCCCTCGATGCGGTCGAGCACGGTGTCGAGTGAGCAGCTCATCAGATCCAGATCCTCGCGCTCGAGCGGGGTGATAAAGGCGGTGAGCAAGGCGTCCTCAAGCTCATGGTGCTTCTTGTCGGCCGCATGCTCGATCGCGTGCATCTTGTTGAGCATATCGTGAATCTTTGCGGGGTCGAAGTTCTCAAAAATCTTGGTGAGCAGCTCGGCTGCCTGAACGGCGAGGTCAGCGCAAGCGACGTAGTTGTCAAAGTAGAACGAATCGGGTTTCTTTGCCATGGGTGGGTCCTTTCGAGGCGAAGACGGGTGGGCGAAGCATTGCAGTCCGGATGGACGCTCGGTTTGACTAGAGGAACATCATGAACAGCTTGGCCATGACAAAGCTGATGAGTCCGCAGGCGGGGAAGGTGAAGAACCAGGTGAACATCATGTCCTTGACGACGCCGAAGTTGATGGCCGAAAGGCGCTTGACGGCACCGACGCCCATGATGGCGCAGGTCTTGATGTGGGTGGAGGACACGGGGATGCCGGTAAGGGTGGCAAGCAGCAGGTTTGCGGCGCCCGCCAGGTCGGCGGAGAAGCCCTGGTACTTTTCGAGCTTGACCATGCTCTGGCCGACGGCCTTGATGATGCGCTCGCCGCCCACGCTGGTGCCGATACCCATAGTGGCCGAGCACAGCAGCATAATCCAGATGGGGATGCCTGCATCGCCGACGCTCGTCTGGCCGCTGGCAAAGGCCACGCCTAAAAAGAGCACGCCGATGAACTTCTGTCCATCCTGCGCGCCGTGCATAAAGCTCATGGCCGCAGCGCTCGCGATCTGAGCGTATTTAAAGAAGACATTGGCACGTCGCCTGTTGGCGGCGGCGAAAAGAATCGAGACGAGCTTGCACAGGACCCAGCCCATGACAAAGCCCAGGCCGATGGAGAGCGCCAGGCCGTAGATGACCTTCATCCACTCGTGGACGTTGACGCTGCTCGCGCCGCCGAGGGCGATAGCGGCACCGGTCAGGCCGGCGATAAGGCTGTGGCTTTGCGAGGTGGGGATACCAAAACGCGACGCTGTGGCGCCGTAGACGACGATGGAGAACAGCGCCGCGCAGAGGCACGCGAGCGCCATGGTGCTGTTTCCGCCAAAGTCGACGATATGCGAGATGGTATTGGCGACGCTCGCGTTAAAGTGCGTCATGATGAGCACACCGAGGAAGTTGAATGCGGCGCTCATGAGAATGGCGGCGCGGGCGGGCATGCAACGCGTAGTGACGCAGGTCGCGATGGCGTTGGGCGCGTCGGTCCATCCATTGACGAAGATGGCGCCCAACGCGAGGATCACGGTGACGGCAAGGACTGGGTTCGACACAATTTGGCCGAGGAAGGTTGAGAACGTTACGTCCATATATGGGCTTTCTCGAAGTTTGCAGACACGTTACAAAAACATGATAAATCGTATCACCTCCTGTGGGTTTCTTTACCGAGTTCTGATGGGAGAAGTGAACTTTTTGGCACTAAAATTGAATATTAGCCCTGTTGACCGCGGGTGTTCTTTTTGCTAACACGCCATGCGGACACGTGCGATTACTACGACACTCCAAAACCACAGTCTGTTCGCTTTACAACATGCAAACATGCGTTCGATAATAGGAGGCATGGAATATCGACAGACAGATGGCAAAACTCGGCGCGTGCACAAGCAGTATGTGGACGTCGTGGCTCGCATCCTCGCGGGCGGACAGGTCGTGCCGGTCACCGTCTGCTGGGTCGACGGTCGTTGCTTTACGATTGACGAGATTGTCTCGACCACTGGGTTTGGCCTGACGGTTCACGGCATCCGTACGGCAACCTATAAGGTGCGTTTTGGCGGGCACGCGACCGAGTTGTATCTGGAGGACCAGACGCGCGAACGACCAGATGGTTCGCAGGCCCATCTGATGCGTTGGTGGGTGTGGGCATTCGACCGTACGCTCGAGGGCGAGCGCCGTGGGTAAGGACGTACGGCATTCGGGTACAATGACAGGAATCTTGTCACCTGCTGCGCCGTCTTTCACGGCACTTTTTGAAAGGACGAACCTATGAACGATATCCAGGGCTATCAGAACGGCCCCGTCGAGAGCGGCGCAAGCCGCGCCAAGGAGATGTCGCCGCGCGCGTACAATCTCGCCATGTCTGCCCTGATCTTCTTGGGCTTTTGCGCCATGGGCGCCGGCGCCTACTTTACGAGCACCATGTCGTTTGCGCGCATGATGATGAGCGGCGCCGCCCTGCCGCTGGTCTTTGGCTCGTTTATTTTGACCATCGTCGGCATGGTCATGATGTCGGCCGCCGCCAGCAAGCAGTCCGTGGGCCTGTCCCTTGTGGGCTACGTAATCTTTGCGAGTACCTTTGGCCTGACCGCGTCGTTTGGCCTTGCCAACTACGACCTGCCCACCATCAACACTGCCTTTATCGCCACGGCCGCCATCACCTTTGTCTTTGGCGCCTTGGGCGTGACGTTCCCCAAGTTTTTCCAGCGCGTATATGGCATCGGTTTTGGCATTCTGCTCGCAACTATTCTGGTTGAGATCGTGCTGATGTTCATGGGCGTCTCGCAGACCATCACCGACCTGATCGTGATCGTGGTGTTCGCCGGGTTTATTGGCTATGACACCTATGTTGCCACGACGGTGCCGCCCACACTGCCCAATGCCGTGCTTATGGCCTCTAACCTGTTCGTGGATATTATCAACGTGTTTTTGCGCATTTTGAACATCCTCGGCCGTCGCGACTAGTGGCGAATTGCGGCGGTGCTTGCCGTGCGTGCAAATCGATGCGAAAGGCGGTCCTTCGGGGCCGTCTTTTTTGTACGCGGCGGGGTATCATGGATGGGAAAAGCCGATAGCGGCAGAGACCGAGAAAGGTGACCACTTATGGCAGACGTCGACAACAGGAACCGTAACCGCAGGTCCAACCGAGCGGGTCAGCCCAATCCCAAGCGCGAGGCCCGTGCCAAGGCCGCCGAGCGTCACGTGGCAACTGTGTCCGAAGCGTGCGCCAAGGATATCGAGCGTTCGCTTGCCGGTGTTCGCGAGTTTGACGGTATGCCTGCCGGCTTTGTCTCGGCGATGAAGGCCAAGGTTCAGAGTGCTGTGGCCACCGAAGAACAGGTTGCCGAGCCCGTCGAGGAGCCTGCCGAGGAAATCGCCGAAGCTGAGTCCGCGCCTGCTGAGGAGCCCGCTCCGGTTCTGCCCGAGGTCACCGTGCTCGATGCCTCCACCACGCAGGCCATCTTGGACAACGGTCGTGGCTATGCGCAGTTCTGCGACATGGCCGTGCTCGCCTTTGCCTCGTTCACCAATCCGGGCGGTGGTTATATTCAGGGTTATCTGGGCCAGGAGGCCACGCTGTGCGCCGATTCGTATCTATACAACGTTCTCGATAAGCAGCGCAAATGGTACGGCGAGAACCGTCGCCGCAACATCAACTGCGAGCTTTACCGAAACCGTGCGCTGGTGGTGCCTGCGGTGCGCTTCGACCGCAACCACGTGCATGCATACGCCGACGTGATCGTGGCCGCCGCGCCCAACGTTAAGCGCGCCCGCCAGGAGTATCGCGTGAGCGACGATGCTCTGCTGGATGCCCTGCGCGACCGCATTCGCTTTGTGCTTGCCATCTGCGACGAGCTAGGTCGCGAGAAGCTCGTGCTGGGCGCTTGGGGCTGCGACAACAACGGCTTTGACGCAGAGGCCGTGGCCGAGCTCTTCCGCAAGGAGCTCGCGTCGGGCGACTTTAAGGTCAAGCAAGTCTTCTTTGCCGTGCCTTCTACGCGCTGGGATGAGGATTTTGCCAAGTTCGAGCACGTGCTGGCAAACTTCCCCGAGCGCAACGAGGAGTCCTATGCCCAGGTTGCCGCTCGCGCTGCGGCAGCTCGCGCCG
>USMR01000075.1 GCA_900555815.1 uncultured Collinsella sp. | reverse complement strand
AGTGCTGTTGCCGCCCACGCTGCCCTTGGTAGTGTGGAGCTCATCGATAAAGGCCAAACGCGCGGTTCCCACGCTAAACGAAAGGTTGCCGTCCTCGTCGGCAACAAGAGCGCCGTCAAACTTCGCTGCGTCGCCGCCGACAAACTCGATGACAGCAGTGACGGGCTTGGCCTCGCCGTTCGAGCCCCGCTCCTCAAACTCATCCTTGTAGTAATAGGTGCCAGTATCTGCCAGCGAATTCTTTGCAGGCTGCGTGCAGTCCTTATCCGCGTAAATGGGAGTCTGCTTCTGGAAGTAGTAGTAGCGGTTGGTGTCGGCCGGCTCAAAGGTCGCAACCGTATCACCCAGCGCACCACCGCTCCACTTGTTCGCGTAGAAGCTCACGGTCTTGGTGCCGTCAACGACAGTCGTATTATGCTCGATGTAGTTCTTGAGCCCTGCTACCTTCTCGGGCGTAAACAGGTTGTCAAGTGCGGCGCTCTTCACGCTCGAGGCATACTTCACCTGAATGGGCTTAACGTTGTCGACCGAAAGCTTGCCGTCTACGGTCTTAAAGTGACTCAGCGGAATCAACGACGCAGGAATGTTAACCGTTACGATATCGCCCTTCCGGGGATTGTCATCGCCAGCACGCTGCACGGTGATGAGCAGGTCTTTTGCCTTGCCGGAAAACTCGTAGGTGTCGGTATTGGTTTCTTTGTTGACCGTCTTGCTCGCCTTGGTAAACGACATGCCGTTGATGACGACTTCGGTAAATCCGTCGACCTGCATAAAGTCGCCCAGCTCGTCGGTAAACGTGATGTAGCCGGACTTGGTCTCGTCGTAGCCCTTATGGATTTCGGTCGGATAAGGCGGCTCCGATGTGATGGCCTGTGAGATGTCGTCGAAGACCTTCTTGAGCTCTTCAGCATTGGTCGCCGACTTGTAGTAGTCGGACTTTTCCGCGCGCGTGCCAAGCTCGTCGCTCGCATACGACGTGGCATCGGGATAATTACTCGACACGGCGTGCATAAACTTGTTGACGTCGCTTGTCCCCTTTTTCGAGGGATCGGCAACAGGGTCCGCTCCACTAAAGATGCCGATGGTATAAACGGTGGCCTTGCCATCCTTCATCTTCTTGGCAGCCGTCACGGCAGCATTGGCGACGTCAGAATCAAACTCGCTGTAGCTCGTTGGCTTGCCGTCGGTAAAGAACACAACGACCTTCTTGGCGCCCTCGCGTCCAAAAGTTTTAATGTTTTTCTCGGCTTGTTTCATACCATAATCGGCACGCGTAGCGCCAGCAGGCTCGATAGAATCGATCGTTCCCTTAAGACCCTTTGCGCCGCCAACCGTGCACGCTGTCAACTCTTGCATTGTCTGCGAATAGTTGTAGCTATGGCCGCCGGAGCGGTACTTGTCGTTTCCAACTTTGTCGGTCTCATCACCCGCAAACTTAACAATGGCAACCTTATGCTGCCTATCGACACCCTCGATACCTTCGTTTTGTTTGGCGATGGTGTCGATAAAGCTTTTCGCAGCGCTCTTCAGCGCATCGATACGCTTGGTGGAATCTCCACCACCCATAGGATCATTCATCGAGCCGGATGCATCCAGCACTAGCACGATGTCGAGTGGCGTGGTGACTGTCACGGTTGAATTAGACGTCGAGGACATCGCCGAAAGCGTGGTCACAAAATCTGACACTTCGTTTTCTCCGGTTGCCTCAACCGTTTTGTCGGTCCAGATTCGACCGACGTTTTGAGTCGTCACCTTATTGCCGCTGTGGCCGGCCGCCCATTTTTCCCAGCGTCCGCTGGTGTCGGGGTCGACGACCGTCGGCCCGCTCGCTGTCGGCCCGTCCATTCCCGTACTGGACCTGGCGTTGGCCTCGGGCAGCATGGCGAATGCTGCGGCGGGCAATACCAGCACTACGGCCAGTATCACCGCCAAGAGACCCCTCGTGTACTTACCCATCGCGTCTCCCTTCTCGCAGGCTCAGACCTTGCATCAGCCTAAAGTTACGAAATGAGACACAATTAGGGCAGGTGACACATGTTCCAGATTCGGTTTTGGGCGTGAGACAAATGTCTCACCAAAGTTGAGACACGGCGTTTTCGCAGGAAAATAGGTGCGACTCGAAGCCATCACGCAAAAATGATCCGTTTTCCTCCGTCTCCGGGGAATCAATTGGTGGTGCTCACCACGAAACCGGCCCATCTACTACGTTTGACCCGATACCCCCGACCATGCCCACGTTTTACGAAAAACCGCAGGCGCTCTACCTGCGGTTTTGTTTTTGCGTTGTTCGCCATGGCTGAGGGCAGCGGCTTAAACGTAGTAGATGGGCCCATTTCGTGGCGGACGGGTTGCGCAGACGCCCTCGCAAGGCCGAAATGATTCGTTTTCCTCCGTCCCCGAGGGATTAGAGGCTGTTACTGATACGGTGCCGTTTCAAAACTATGCCGGATTACGGGGCTGGAGTCGGGACCCTCATCCATACCCCTTATTTTTGAAAAACGGCAGGCTATCTACCTGCGGTTTTGATTTCGCGATTTTTGACATGGTCGGGGGTTCGCTCTCCAGCCCCGTAAACCGGCATAGTTTTGTTCGCGGCGGCTCCACCGCGCGTTCAAGCGCGGGGCCGGTGGGGCATTTTTGCCCCACCGGCCCCTATTCCAGCGCTATTCCGGCTTGGTTTCTACCGTGGGAGTCTTATCCGCCGCAACTGGAGTGCGGGCGGTGTCCATAGTCAGGCAGTGTTTGGGGCAGCTTTCGATACACTCGCCGCACACCACGCAGGCATACGGATCAATCGACCACGTTCCTCCCTTGCGATCGACCGCAAGCGCGCCCGCCGGGCAGCGACGCGCGCACATGCCGCAGCAGATGCACACGTCCATGTCGTTAACGATGTGCCCGCGCAGACGCTCGGGTGCCGCGAGCTTCTCCTGCGGATAGCACACCGTTTCCGGCTGCTTAACCATAGAGCCCAAGGCCGTCTTGGCAAATGTCAGTAAACTCATGCCGCACCTACCTTTCCGTGCAGCTAATGCAGGGATCGATGGTCAGGATAATCATGGGCACGTTGGCAATGAGCACGCCCTGCAGCGCATGCGTCAGACCAGCCAGGTTTTGCGACGTCGGCGTGCGCACGCGAAAACGGTCCAAGTTCTTGGTGCCGTTGCCGCGCACATAGTAGTACGCCTCGCCGCGCGGCTGCTCAATCACAACCTCGCCGCGTGCGCCGTCGGCCGGCGTGAGCTTGGTGCGCCCGCCGATTCCGTCGTGCGGAATCTTGCCCACAAGCTCCTTAATGATGTCCATGGCCTGCGTGACCTCGGCACAACGCACCTGGCAGCGGGCATAGCAGTCGCCATCGGTGGCAACGATGGGCTCAAACGCAGCCAGGTCCGCATAGGCGCCGTCGCCAAACATGCGCACGTCGTAGTCCACGCCCGAGGCGCGGCCGAACGGACCGACCATCGAAAGCTCCAGCGCATCCTTCTTGCTGATCACGCCCACGCCATGCAGGCGCTCACCGCAGCTGTTGTCGTCCAAAAACGTATGCACCAGAGCCTCGTAGTCGGGGCGCATGGCGTCGAGTGTCTGGACAATGCCAGCCAGCTCGGAGTCCTCGATGTCGTGCTTAAGGCCGCCGATCTCGTTAATCGAAAGGATCACGCGGCCGCCGCAGGTGCTCTCGAAGATCTTAAGAATCTGCTCGCGCAAGGTCCACGAACGATAGAACAGCGCCTCGAAGCCAAAGGCGTCGGCGAGCAGGCCCAGCCACAGCAGATGCGAGTGGATGCGCGAAAGCTCGTGCAAAATGGTGCGGATATACTGCACGCGGCCGGGCACCTCGATGTCGAGCATGCGCTCGCAGGCGCTGGCATAGCCGCAGCTGTGGCCCACGGCGCAGATGCCGCAAATGCGCTCGGCGATGTAGCCAAACTGATGCATGTCGCGCTTTTCGGTGAGCTTCTCGAGCCCGCGGTGCACAAAGCCGATCTGCGGAATTGCCTCGATGACGCGGTCGTCCTCGATTACCAGGTCCAGATGAAGCGGCTCGGGCAGCACCGGGTGCTGTGGGCCAAACGGAATAACGGAGCGATGTGCCATGGACCTTACGCCTCCTTTTTCTGCTTGTCGCGGGCGACCTTGGCGGCAAGCGCCGCGCGGACCTTGGCCGCTTTCTCGGGATCCATGGCGGCGAGCTTTGCCTCCATCTCGGCAGCCTTGAGCGCGGCCTTCGCAGCAGTTTCATCGTGCTGAGCATCGGAGCCGGCAGCCGCAGCGGACTGGGCGCTCGCCGCAGCCGAAGCATCGCCGGCACTCGCAGCGCTCTCCCCTGCAGCAGCCGCAGCCGCGGCGGCCTTCTCGGCAGCGGCCTTGCACGCCTTGGCCTCGGCGGCGGCACGCACCTTCATGGCTTTCTCACGCGCGGCCTTCACCTCGGGCGTGATAACGCTCATGGGTTCGGCAGTCGAGACCTGGTAGAAAAAGCCCTTAAAGTCGATCTGCATGTCGGTGATGGCAAGCCCAAACAGGTCGTGCGCTTCGTTCTCAAACGGAAATACCGCCGGATAGTACGAGCTGATGGACGGAATCTCCTGATACTGATCAATTCCCTCAACCACCAGGTTCTCGATCGCATAGCTGCCGTCCTGCGCAATATTCTCCTGAGCAGCGCGGACGTTGATAAACGTATAGACCAGGCGATACGATCCGTCGTCCACACAGCGCTCGGCATGCATCTGCACAAAGCGCGCGCCGGCACCCTTGAGCGCCTGCATATGCGGCAACAGTTCATCGATCCCGACGGTGGCATAGATAGCCTTTTGCATTACTCGGCCTCCTTTGCAGCGGCGGGTGCGCCGTCAGCCGCGCCTGAGTCGACACCGGCCCCGGCACCCGCAGCAGCCACAAACCCGTCCTCGCCCAGCTCAACGCCACCGTCCCAGGTAGCGGCACCACGCACGGTGAGCGGGTCACCGCCGGCGTGCATCACGGCCTCCTTCTGGTCCAGGATGCCGCACGCCTCCACGATGGCATCGATCACGGTCTCGGGGCGAATGGCGCACCCGGGCGCGTACACGTCCACGGGAATCGCGCGGTCCACGCCACCGATCACGTTGTAGGCGTCGCGGAACACGCCACCCGAACACGCGCAGATGCCGCACGCCACCACGCACTTGGGCTCGAGCATCTGGTTGTAGATCTGGCGCACGACAGGCAGGTTCTGGGCATTGACCGACCCCGTCACCAAAAAGATATCCGCATGCTTGGGGTTGCCGGTGTTGACCACGCCAAAGCGCTCCGCATCGAACAGCGGCGTGAGCGAGGCCAGCACCTCGATATCGCATCCGTTGCAGCTCGAACCGTCGTAATGAATAACCCACGGCGAGCGCGACATTTTATGATCCATGGATGCCGCCTCCTAAATAAACACGTCGACGAGGATGAGCATAAGGTTGAGCAGGCCAAACACCAGCGCCACGCCCCATCCGAGCCTAAAGCAGCTGCGCCAGGTGCTGCGTGCGAAGGTGTTGTCGATCAGGACCTCGACAAAATACGTCGCGGCCATCACGACCAGGGCTACAACCC
>USMR01000074.1 GCA_900555815.1 uncultured Collinsella sp. | reverse complement strand
GAAAAAGCCGTACAGGAAGCACAGTCTGCCAACGAAGCAAAAACACGTTTTCTGTTCAACATGAGCCACGACATCCGTACGCCACTCAACGGCATCCTGGGTCTTATCGAAATTGAGGAATTGAAAGACGGCGACATGCAGGCCGCCCGCGAAAGCCGCGCCAAGGCGCGTGTTGCCGCCAATCACCTACTCTCGCTGATCAACGACATCCTCGAGATGGGCAAAATCGAAGACCGCAAGCTAACTCTGGAACATGCGCCTTTTAACCTCAAAGAGCTCTGTGACGATACGCTGGTGCTGTGCAAGCTCCGCGCATCCGATAACGGCATCACAATGCAGGACAATAGTCTGCCGTACGCCACGGGGCCATACATGATCGGCAGTCCCACCCATATCCGACAGATCATAATCAACCTGTTAGACAACAGCATTAAGTACAACAAGCGCGGCGGCTCCGTCACCTTTAGTTCAAAGACCAAGCCACTCGATGATGGGCGCGCGCTCTTTTGCTTTAGCGTTTCGGATACCGGCATTGGCATGGCTCCCGAGTTTTTAAAGCATATCTATGAACCGTTTGCCCAAGAAGGTGACGATGCGCGCAGCAAGTTCCAAGGAACCGGCATGGGCATGCCAATCGTCAAGTCGCTTATTGAACTGATGGGCGGTACGATTGAGATTTCGAGTGAGGTTGGCGTGGGGAGTACGTTCAACGTCCAGATTCCGCTCGATATCGACAAGAACCCTCAGGCGCGGGCAGATACGGTCGAGGGGGTGCTCGACTGCTCGCTCGCCGACATGAACGTGTTGCTCGCCGAAGACAACGAATTGAATGCCGAGATTGCCCAGACGCTGCTCGAAAGCGAAGGCATTGTCGTAACTCGCGCCGCCGATGGCAACGAAGCGGTCGACCTATACGTTGGCCGTCCCGCCGGCAGCTTCGATGCGATTCTGATGGACATCATGATGCCGGGCATGGACGGCTATGAGGCAACCCGCGCGATTCGTCTGAGCGAGAAGGTCGATGCAGCCGATATCCCCATCATCGCGCTCACCGCCAACGCCTTTGCCGAGGACGCCAAGGCGGCACACGATGCCGGCATGAACGCCCATCTGTCCAAACCGCTCGACTTTAACAAGCTCAAAAACATACTCGCCCGCATCAAGAAAAACGGATCCGTTTCGCTATAGTTTGTGCTCAACCACCACGCACGACCAGAAAGGAAACCAACGATGTTTAGGCCCTTACGTCGAAAGAAACGCGCCATCACTGACGAGGAAGCGCGCGAACTGCTCGCTACCTGCAAGCGCGGCGTCTTTGCCGTCAACGGCGACGATGGCTACCCGTACGCCATTCCCGTCAACTACTTCTTTGACGACGAGCACGACAAGATTTATTTCCATGGCGCCAAGGCTGGCCACAAGGTCGACGCACTCAAGCGCGATGACAAGGTCTGCTTTACCGTTTACGGCAACGAGTGGCACCAGGACGGTGACTGGGCTCCCTACGTTATGAGTACCGTGGTCTTTGGCCGTTGTCGCCTGGCGAATGACACCCCCGCGTTTATCGAGGACAAAGTCCGCCAGCTCGCGCTTAAGTACTACCCTTCTGCCGAGGAAGTCGAAGAGGAAATCGCCAAAGACATCAAGGGCGTCCAGCTCTACGAGATTACGATTGAGCATCTTTGCGGCAAGCAGATTCAAGAAAAGTAAGCCTCTCAGCAGGTCTGCGCCCAATTGCTACAGATGCTTTACCATGTGGGGCCTTCTAGCCAACTTGGCAGAAGGCCCCACATGCAGCGCACACTTACCGTGCATTAAAAACGTAGCGGTCCAGGCGGTCGCACGCTTCCCTCACGCGCGAAAGCGGCAGCGCCAGATTCACGCGAATGTGGCAGGGTCCGTGGAACGGGCGGCCGTCCTGATACCCCACGCCCACGCGTGCCCCCTCATCGAGCAACCACTGAATATCGCGGCCATGCTCTCGGCACCACTCGGTGCAGTCCAGAAACACCATGTACGTGCCCTGCGGACGCGAATAGGACACGCCCTCAAAATGCTCGTCCACGTAATTGCAGAAGTACTCGATATTGCCGGCAAGCACTTGATTGAGCTCGTCCACCCACTCATAGCCCTGCGGCTGGTAGGCACCGATAAGCGCATGCATGGAGAGGACGTTCATCTCGTTGTAGTGGGTCTTGTTGGACACGGCGCAGATGCGGTCACGCAGCGTCTCGATGTAGACAATGTGGTAGCTGCCGACAAGGCCCGCCAGGTTAAACGTCTTGCTCGGCGCATAGAGGGCAACCGTGCGCATGCGGGCATCCTCGCTCACCGACTGCGTCGGAATATGCTTGTGACCCGGCAGAATGATATCGGACCAAATCTCGTCCGAGATCATCACGCAATCGTGCTGGCAATAGATGTCCATGGCGCGCTCAATCTCGTCGCGCTCCCATACGCGGCCGCAGGGATTGTGCGGCGAGCAGAACACCGCGGCATGGATGTGGTTTTGGGCGAGCTTGCGCTCCATGTCCTCAAAGTCCATGCGCCACACGCCCTGGTCGTCGAGCTTAAGCGGGCTGTGGACAATACGATAGCCCGCGGCCTCGATGGACTTGGTAAAGCCGATGTAGGTAGGGCTGTGGACTAGCACCGCATCACCTGGCTGGACATACGCGCGTAGCGTCGACACGACACCGCCCAGCACGCCGTTTTCGTAGCCGATATGCTCCGGCGCCAAGTCCTCAACGCCGTTGCGACGGCTCTGCCATTCGATGATGCGGTCGAAGTACTCGGGACGCGGATTGAAGTAGCCAAACATGGGGTGCTGAGCGCGCTTGATGATGTACTCCTGAACCGTGGGCACCGTGGCGGAGTTCATGTCGGCCACCCACATGGGAATGCGGTCGAAGCCCTCGTCGGGTGCGTTCGGAGCCATACCGGGGATCTCGCCCCAAGAGTCAACGGCGATGGCATCCATGCCGTGGCGGTCGATAAGCGAGCTAAAGTCGTATTTCATGCTGAGCTCCCATGCAAAGCGGACTATTTTGGTAGGCGTTATTGTCCACCAGCATGGGCGATTTTGACATGGGGTTTGGCGCTTAATTTGACGGGTTCAGACGAATGGCTGGTTAGTCTTGCGCGTCGTTGACGGCGACTACGGTTAGCTGGGTTTTATCGACCGTAAAAGATATGTCGAGCCCAGCATAAGCTAAGTGGTAAACGCGGTTTGGCTCGTGCTTGCTGCCCGCGCGGCGCGGATCTTGGCAAAGGACCTCGACCAAGCCGGGGAGCTTTGCGGGCGGGACCATATCCTGCAGCGCTTGTGGAAACTCAACATCGAGCTCTTGCCACGGAGCACCCTCAATCCAGCCGCCGGTCGCATCCGGGTGGCAGTCCGCAAACGGGATGTAGGGCTTGATATCGTAGATGGGCGTGCCATCGCGCAGATCGGCCCCCAGCACATGGATGACGGGGCCATCGTCGGTAAGCTCCACGCGGTCGAGCTTGACGCGGGTAAGCCCGATGGGATTCGGGCGAAACGGACTGCGCGTGGCAAACACTCCCACGCGCTCGGCTCCGCCCAGACGCGGCGGACGCACGGTTTTCGACCACTTGGCATTAGTGCCGGACCTGTCCTGCGACTTGGCATCGGCAGCTATGTCGTTTGCCGTGCCGCCGGGCGTTCCGTTTTCGAAGCGCCACAGCAACCACAGGTGAGAGAAGGAGTCCAGACCCTCAACCGCTGCATTGGAGGCAAATTCCGGCTCAAAGACGATGCGCCCCTGCAGATGGGGCGCCAAAAAGCTGTTGCGCGGAATGCCGAACTTCTGCGACAGGTCGGTATGTATGTGTGCAATAGGTTCCATGCCGGTCATTGTACGGCATGGAGGCGTGGGGCGTTGCGCGCAATTCTTCGCCGCGGTCCCCCGTCGTGCAACCAACGGTTGCTTGGAAGGGCACCTGCTGCCGCGTATGCTTAAGCCATCAACCAGCAGAAAGGAGCCGCTATGGCCTTTGCAGAAAAGCTCATCGCCGTCCGTCGCGCCCATCACCTTACCCAGGAGCAGCTCGCCGCCAAGCTCTTCGTCACACGCCAAGCCGTCAGCCGTTGGGAGCGTGGCGAGGTCACACCGGGCATCGACATGATGAAGCTCATTGCAGCCGTAACCGGAGAACCCCTGTCTCACCTGCTCGAAATGCCCGAGCACTATTGTCAGAGCTGCGGCATGATACTCACGCCCGACGACTGCGGCACCGATGCCACGGGCGCCACGACCGACCATTACTGCAAGTGGTGCTACGACCACGGCAAGTACACCTACGAGACCACGATGGAGGCGATGATCGAGGACTGTGCCCCGCGCCTGGCGCAAAACACCGGCATGTCGCTTGACGAAGCCGTCTCGCTCATGGGCGCCGTCCTGCCGCAACTGGAGCGCTGGCGCACCGTGCAGGAAAACGAGGAATGCTACGGCGCCGAGGCTCGAGCTCGCTATGGCAATGAGGCTATCGATGCAGCAAACGAAGCGTTGCTGGACATGGACCCCGAGACATGGAACGACATGAAGGAACTTGAACGCGCTATTCTGGGCCAGCTCTCGATTGCCATGGGCATTGGCGACCCAGAGAGCAACGAGGCTCGTAAGCTTGTCGCGATGCATCGTCGCTGGATTGCTCTCAACTGGGGATGCGAGCCCCAAGACGAGGCGTACCTGGGCCTCGCCCACGGTTATCTTGCCGACCAGCGCTTTGTTGACTACTACGACAAGCCCTGCGCCACCGGAGCCACGGCGTTTCTGGTCCAGGCCATCGAGTCTTCGTTGACGCGCGCATAGACCGCGGCGGCTTTGGGTACTTCAATCAAAACCTCAACCGATTGGAGACCTATGGCTACTAATCACGAGCTCGCGCTGTACGTTATGACCGGCTGCCCGTATTGCTTAAAGGTCAAGCACTTTTTGGCCGATAACGGCGTGACCATTCCCGAGCGCAATATCTCGACCGATTCCGATGCCGAACAGACACTCATCGCCGTCGGCGGAAAACGCCAGGTTCCCTGCCTGTTCATCGACGGCAAACCACTCTACGAATCGAGCGACATCATCGCATGGGTACAGAAGAACCTGCTCTAGCGTGAGAGTACTCATCGGGGACGTTCTTAAATGACTAGTCGTTAAAAAACGTCCATTACAGTCGAAATTGTCAGCCCGGGCCCGTCTCGGGCTACGATTGAGGCGCGCCCAGAACGGGCCGCCGACCGGGCGCCCGCGCACGGCCGAACGTCCCTGCCCCCGAGAGGGCCTGTTGGGTGCTGCCGGCGCGGGACGCGCCGCCCCCGACGGCTGATAGGAAAGTGCCGGGCAGGCGCCGCGGCTGGTAATGTGAGTGCCGAGGGGGAGGCCATCCGGTCGAACGACTACCGGAAGGATACCACCGTGAAAGCGCCATCGACCAGGCCCGCGGCCGTGCTCGGCCTAGACGTCGGCAAGTCCTCGCACTGGGCCTGCCTGTGGATTGGCAACATCTATTTGGACGATTCCGGGAGGGACAGCCCCGCCTCCCTGAACTCGACCGGCGACATGTAGC
>USMR01000073.1 GCA_900555815.1 uncultured Collinsella sp. | reverse complement strand
CGATGTGCATGGGGCCGACGGGGTTGGCGGAAACGAACTCGACCTGGGTCTTCAGGCCACCACCGACGTTGGACTTAGCGAAGTCCATACCCTTCTCGCGAGCCTCGCCAAAGATGGCATTCTTGACGGCAACGGAGAGGTAGAAGTTGATGAAGCCGGGGCCTGCGATCTCGACCTTCTCGATCGCGGGGTCCTCGGGCATATGGGCAACGATGGCCTCGGCGATCTTGCGCGGGGCGCAGTGGGCCAGCTTGGCGGACTTCAGGGCCATGGTAGAGGTCCACTCGCCATGAGAAGTGTCAGCCGGTCGCTCGATAGCGCAATCGTCAAGTTCAAATGCGGAAAGGTCGCCGGCCTCCTGGGCCGCAGCAAGCGCAGCGCGTACCAGCTCTTCAATCTTCTCGGGCATAGATCCTCCTTGTGTTAAAGCCCCCGAGCTCTTGGTCACTCGTAGGGCAAAAGCCAGAGTTTGTAGCACTCTATCACAAGCGACGGGCACTGTCGCAGGGTAAAGCTAATAGATATTGCATATGCACAAAAATGACTACAGCTTGTATGGAGTCACTCAAAGATGCCGGTCTGCCTGCAGATTATGCAGGCGTTGAAAATGTATAAAGGTGTGAATGAGCTGCGTCTGTTATCGAATACTCTTACCTATCAGAGTTGTGTGCTTTTCCTGCATAAAGTAAGGGTTTGCGCACGTCAGCGTGTTATTCTAGACATACGTAAATTCGTATAAGTTGGAGGTAGCATGTTCTCAATCGGTCAACACGTCATTCATCCGGGTCAGGGAGTCTGCACCGTCGTCGGTTTTAGGGACGACACGCCGCAGCCCATGCTACTGCTCGAGACCAAGCAGGGACATGCGCAGACGATCCTCATGTACCCCGTGGCGCAGGCCGACCGTTTGCACGCCGCCATCTCGCAGCAAGATGCCGAGCACCTGCTGAGCCACTATGACGAGCTGGAGTGCGACACCTTTACCGAGCGCAACAGCTCACTTGAGGAGACACACTTTAAGCAGCAGCTCAAGCTGGGCGCGCCTGAGACGGTCCGCGTGGCAAAGACCATGATGCACCGCATTCGCCAGGCCGAGGAAGCTGATAAAAAACCCAGCTCCTACTACATGCGCGTACTCAAGGAGGCCAAACGCCGCTCCATCGAGGAGTTCGCCGTGGCCCTGGGTGTCACCGAGGAGGACGCCGAAGCCCGCCTAGCCCAAGCCGCCCTCAACTAACCCATCCGCACCAAGAAAACCGCCACAAAGGGGACAGGCACCTTTGTGGCGGTTTTCTTGTTCTAGTAGTATTCAATCTTAGCGATACCCACGAGCACAAGGAGTCTCTTATGGCAGAGCCGCTTACCGCCGGAATCACCCGCGACCGCGCGTTTGAACTGCTTAACGAGCACAACAAAGACCCGTTCCACATCACCCATGGCGAGACGGTCGAGGGCACCATGCGCTACTTTGCGCGCGAGTTCGACCCCGAGAACGAGGAGTTTTGGGGCATCGTCGGCCTGCTGCACGACTTGGATTGGGAGGAGCATGAGGACGACCCCATGAACCACACCATCTATGCTGCCGAGATTCTCGAGGGCGAAGGTGCGTCTCCCGAGCTCATTCGCGCCATCCAGACGCACACGTCCGACTTCAACACCTCGCTGCCCAAGCCCGAGCTGCAGATGGAAAAGATCCTGTTTGCCTGCGATGAGCTCACCGGCCTGATCGGCGCTGCAGTCATCATGCGCCCGAGCAAGAGTGTTATGGACTTTACGACCAAGTCGCTCAAGAAGAAGTTCAAGGACAAACGCTTTGCCGCCGGCTGCTCGCGCGACGTGATTTCGCAGGGCGCCGAGATGTTGGGCTGGGAGCTCCCCGAGCTCTTTGACCGCACGATCGCGGCCATGCAGTCCTTCGCCCCCGACCGAGATACCTTCCAGGCCTAACCGTCAACGCCACCTAAATCCACCACAAAGGGGACAGTGAACTGCCTCCCATTTCTTGGACATCGGGAAATGGGAGGTTTTCCATGAGTATAGACCTCAGGGTGAAGCACGACCTGGAGTCCAGGAGGCGGGCCGTCGAGCTCTTCGACGCCGGCGTCGGCTGCAAGCCGGCGGCCGAGGCCCTGTCCGTCCCCCGCGAGACCGTGAGAGAATGGCAGTGGGTATACCGGGCGTTCGGAAGCGAGGCGCTGCTGTCCATGGGCGGGAAACAATCCAGTTACACATTCGAGCAGAGGGTCGCCGCGGCGTCGGCCGTGGTCGACGGCGGGATGGCGAAGGCCGACGCCATGGCCGAGTTCGGGATCAGGTCGAAGTCCCCGCTGGAGCGCTGGTGCAGGCTCTACCGCGAGGGCGGCGCCGAGGCGCTGCGGCCCCGCCCGAAGGGCAGGCCGAGGGGGTCGAGGTCGAAACCCCGGGCCCGCACCCGCGAGCAGGAGCTCGAGGAGCGCTGCCGCAGGCTCGAGGCCGAGGTCGCCTACCTAAAAAAATTGCGCGCCCTGGTCGAGCGGGACGGGCTCTGACCAGGGCGGCGGCCGAGGCGGTGAGGGCGCTGCGCGCGGAGGGGCACTCCCTGCGCCACCTGCTGGAGTGCTCGGGGCTCAGGAGGTCGACCTACTACTACGCGCTGGCGCACCCGCGGAGGCCGACCAGGCCCGAGCTGCGCGACGCCGCGGCCGAGATATTCTCGCGCACCGCCAACGGCTGCGGGCACCGGCAGATAGCCATGTGCCTGCGCGCCGAGCTGGGCGCGGTCGTGGCCGACAAGACCGTGCTCAAGATGATGCGCGAGATGGGCATCCGGTGCGGGATACGCCGCCGGGGCTCCCGCCGCCGGTACAGCTCCTACAGGGGGCTCGTGGGGAGCACGTTCGAGAACGTCATCGCGAGGGACTTCGGCGCCGAGGGGCCGTGGCAGAAGCTCGGCACCGACGTCACCGAGTTCAAGGTGGCCGGCGCCAAGGCCTACTGGGCCCCGGTGCTCGACTTCTGCACGAAGGAGATCGTGGCGAGCGACATATCGACCTCGCCGGACCTCGCCCAGCAGCACAGGATGCTCGACCGGCTCCTCGAGGCCCTGCCCGACGGGGCGGCGCCGACCATGCACTCGGACATGGGCTGGCAGTACCAGCACGAGTCCTACACCTCCAGGCTGGAGGGGGCGGGCATCACCCAGAGCATGTCGCGCAAGGGGAACTGCATCGACAACGCCGCCACCGAGCAGCTCTTCGGCCACGTGAAGGACGAGTTCTACCGCGGCAGGGAGTGGGGCAGCTTCGGGGACTTCAAGCGCGACCTGGAGGAGTACATAGCCCATTGGAACGCGCGGCGCAGGCAGGTAAGATTGAAGGGCCTGACGCCGGAGGAGTTCCGGAACCAGGCCCTTGCGGCGTAGTCGCTATTTATTCAGTCCAAGTTTCGGGGCGCAGTTCACAGGCACCTTTGTGGTGGTTTTTATTTAGTTGGCGGCGATGATGAGTGCTGGACGTGCGCCGTCGGCGGTCTTGGCGATTGAGGTGGCGACGGCGCCTTCGGAGTCTCGGTCCATCACGATGGCGTCGACATCAGTCAGCTCGGCAAAACGGTACATGCCGCGTCCGTTGACCTTACTGGCGTCCATGAGGGCGACGCTTTGATGGGCTGCGGCGATCATAGCCGTTTTGGTCTCGGCCATCTGCGGAAAGTCGGTCGTAAAGCCGCAGCCGGGAACAAAAGCGCCAGGGCACATGACGGCCAGATCGGCATGGACCATTTGGAGCGCCTGCATGGTAAGTGGACCGTACAGATAGCGATGACCTTTGCGCAGTGCCCCGCCCAGCATGACGACATCGACCGAGGGCATGCTCTCGTCAATATAATCGGCGATGGTAATGTCGGCCGTGATAACGGTGATGCCGTCGCGCTGATCAAGGAGCCGGACGAACTCGAGCGCCGTGGTGCCCGAGTCGACGAGCAGCGTGTCGCCGTCATTGACGAGCTCGATGGCGCTTTGCGCGATGGCCTGCTTGGCGGCGACGTTGACATTGATGCGGCGATCCTGCGTGGAGACGGTCAGGCGCTTGTGAAGCGAAACGGCACCACCATGTGTGCGGCGCAGCTTGCCTGCTTCGGCGAGCGCGTCCAGGTCGGCGCGGGCGGTGACGGAGGACACGCCAAAGGTCTGGGCGATTTCTGCTACCTGCACCGAGGCGTTGTGCTCGAGCATTTCCATGATGGCGGCGCGGCGTTCGTCGGCAAAAGCACGGTTGGTAGCTTGGGTCATGTCTGCTCCATTTTCGGCTAAATTTGCAGGAATTGTGTTGACTCTATTTTCGTTCATTTTCTTTTTGAGTAAGAAAACACCTTTCGATTACTTATCTTTTCTATAAAAGAAAGACGCTCAACGCCCAAAATTCAATATCGAACACGCCCACTCGGCTCCAATTCCTTCCGTTTACTTTTCAAAAACGACGGTATTGACCTGCATGGGCTCAATATCTCGCACGTGCAAAGACGCTGAATTTCATACAATGAGCGCAGTAAAACGCAAGGTAAAACGCCTTGTGAACAACTACGCCCGATGTCCAGATGCGGGCGAGGGAGAGGAGCAAACGCTCATGGCACTTGTTACCACCGAAAAGATGCTCAAGGACGCTCAGGCCGGCCACTACGCCGTCGGCGCGTTCAACGTTGAGAACCTCGAGTTTGTTATGGCCGTTCTGGCTGCTGCCGAGGAGACCAAGTCCCCCGTCATCATGCAGACCACCCCGGGCACCATCAAGACCGCTGGTCTGGACTACTTCTACGGCATGGTCAAGGCTGCCGCCGAGCGCGCTTCCGTGCCCGTCGCTCTGCACCTCGATCACGGCGATGGCTATGACCGCTGCATGCAGGCTTTCCGCACTGGCTACACCTCTGTCATGATTGACGGTTCGCACGAGTCTTTCGAGGACAACATCGCTCTGACCAAGTCCGTCGCCGACGCTGGCCGCGCCATGGGCGTGCCCGTCGAGGCTGAGCTCGGTAAGGTTGGCGGCAAGGAGGACGACGGTCCCGCGGTTGAGGGCGAGAGCCCCTACACCGATCCGGCCGAGGCCAAGGAGTTCGTCGAGCGTACCGGCTGCACCTCCCTCGCAATTGGCGTTGGCACCAGCCACGGTGTGTACACGAGCGATCCGCACATCGAGCAGTCCGTGGTCAAGGCCATCCGCGACGCCGTCGACGTGCCGCTGGTCCTGCACGGCACCTCCGGTGTGCCCGATGAGCAGGTTGCCGAGGCTGTGAAGAACGGCATCTGCAAGGTTAACTACGCCACCGAGCTGCGTCAGGCCTACACCAAGGGCTTCATGGCCTACATGGCCGAGAACCCAGCCTGCTTCGATCCCAAGAAGCCGGCCAAGGAGGGCATGCGTGAGATCACCGAGCTGGTTAAGATCCGCATGACCAACCTCAACTCTGTGGGCAAAGCAGAGTAACAGCAAGGGTACTCTGATCCCACCGGACGGCTTGGGCGGGTCCCCGTACTTAGTTTCCAAAACGTCCTCGCGCATGAAGGCCCCCGTTGCCTCGCTTCTACGAAGCGTTGGCAACGGGGGCCTTCGCGCTGCGGAATGAT
>USMR01000072.1 GCA_900555815.1 uncultured Collinsella sp. | reverse complement strand
CTCGAGCTTGTTAATGCCATGTCCGAGCTTGTCGAAGAAGACCAGCTGGCCACCAACCCGGCGGAGGCTTACTAGTGGCGCCCGAGCAGCCGGCGCGCTCCGGTATCGATTTCTCGGCATTCCGCGATCCCAAGCTGGCTCGCGAGCTCATCGAGCGCATTCATGAGCTTGTCGGCGACCGCACCATCAACCTTATGGAAGTCTGCGGCACGCATACCGTGAGCATCGGGCGCTATGGCTTTCGCTCCATTATGCCGGCCGGGCTCAAGCTGCTGAGCGGCCCGGGCTGCCCCGTCTGCGTCACCGCCAACCGCGACATCGACCACGCAATCGCGCTCGCCAACATAGACGGCGCCATCATCACCACCTTTGGCGACATGATGCGCGTGCCCGGATCGTCCACCTCACTCGCCGCGCAAAAGGCGGCAGGGCGCGACATCCGCATCGTCTACTCCCCGCTCGACGCGCTCGACATTGCCGAGCAAAACCCCGATCGTCCGGTCATTTTTATGGGCGTGGGCTTTGAGACTACAACGCCCACCATCGCCGCCGCCATCTTGGAGGCCGAGGCGCGCGGGCTTTTGAACTTCTCGGTCTATTGCGCCCACAAGACCACGCCGCCGGCGTTGCGCGCCATCGCCAACGATCCCGAGACCGCCATCGACGGCTTTATCCTGCCTGGCCACGTCGCCACCATCACGGGCTTGGCGCCCTTTAGCTTTTTGGTTGACGAATTCAATACCCCAGGCGTGGTCACGGGATTTGAACCGGTCGATATCCTGCAAGGCATCTGCATGCTGGTCCAGATGGTTGTCGAGGACAGGCCCGCGATCGACAACGCCTACCGCCGTGGCGTCAACGCAGACGGCAACCCTGTGGCGCGCCAGCTGGTCGAGCAGGTGTTTGAGCCATGCGACACCACGTGGCGCGGGCTGGGGCCGATTGCCAACTCGGGCCTTTCCATCTGCCCCGAGTTCTCGCGCTTTGATGCCCGCGCTCGCTTTGACGTGCCCGTTGAGGCGACGGTCGAGCCGCGTGGATGCCGCTGCGGCGACGTGCTGCGCGGGGCCATTACGCCGAACAGCTGCCCGCTCTTTGGCCGCACCTGCACGCCCGAGCACCCCGTCGGCCCGTGCATGGTGAGCTCCGAGGGCAGCTGCGCGGCATACTACCGCTACCGTAACTAGCCCGGACGCACCCGCACACTGGCACCACCCACGATTGGAGTTTTCGATATGTCCCATAGCGTTACCGATAGCACCGTCCTGCTGGGCCACGGCTCTGGCGGCCAGATGATGAAACGCATCGTCGATGAGGTCTTTTTGG
The DNA here is from genome assembly GCA_900555815.1 of uncultured Collinsella sp. Taxonomy (GTDB): domain Bacteria; phylum Actinomycetota; class Coriobacteriia; order Coriobacteriales; family Coriobacteriaceae; genus Collinsella. Next base: position 4,278 of record USMR01000072.1, on the reverse strand, counting down.
ATGCCTTTGGGTCGCCCGAGTTGCTCGAAGGCAACGACGCCGGCGTCGCCGCGCTGCCCGCGAGCGGGCGCATCGCCATGTCGACCGACAGCTTTGTAGTCTCGCCGCAGTTCTTCCCCGGCGGCAATATCGGCCGCCTCGCCGTGTGCGGAACCGTCAACGACGTCGCGACCTCGGGTGCCAACGTGCGCTACCTATCGTGCGGCTTTATCCTCGAAGAGGGCTATCCCATGGATAAGCTCCGCCAGATTGTGCAGACGATGGCCGAGACGGCGCGTGAGGCGGGCGTGTCCATAATCACGGGCGATACCAAGGTGGTCGAGCGCGGCGGGGCCGGCGGCGTCTATATCAATACCGCCGGCGTGGGCGAGGTACCTGCGGGCGTGGCGCTCAGCGGTGCCAACTGCCAGCCCGGCGATGTCATTCTGGTATCGGGTACGCTGGGCGACCACGGCATCGCCATCATGAGCCAGCGCGAGGGCTTGGCGTTTTCGAGCACGATCGAAAGCGATGCCGCGCCGCTCAACCACCTGATTGCCGACGTTTTGGCCGCAGCGCCCGGCACGCGTTGCTTTCGCGACCCCACGCGCGGTGGCCTAGCGTCCACGCTCAACGAGTTTGCCCAGGCCAGCAGTGTTGCCATGGAGGTCGACGAGGATGCCGTGCCCGTGCGTCCCGACGTGCAGGCCGCCTGCGAGATGCTCGGCTACGATGTGCTGCAGGTGGCAAACGAGGGCAAGATGGTTGCCATCGTGCCGGCCGAGCAAGCCGATGCCGCGCTGAGCGCCATGCGCGCCGCGCGCTACGGCGAGAATGCCGCCATCATCGGTCGCGTGCTGCCGCTTGCCGAGGGTGCCCGTCCCGCCGTGCGCGTGCGCACCGGCTGGGGCTCGACCCGCATCCTCGACATGCTCGTGGGAGAGCAGCTGCCGAGAATTTGCTAGGGCGGAACCGCACGGTCGGCGCAATGTGACTTGATATCCCTGGAGATGTTCAGATTCCAAGCACGCCCAACGCGGAAGCCCAGTATTATGAGGTGCGTTTTGAAACCCAATGACGGGAGCTTTCATGGCAGCAGCTTTTTCCCATGTGATCTTTGATCTGGACGGCACCATCCTCAACACGCTCGAGGACCTGGCGGCCGCCGGCAACCATACCTGCGAGACGCACGGCTGGCCTACGTTTGCCGTCGACGAGTACCGCTACAAGGTGGGAAACGGCATGCTCAAGCTGGTTGAGCGCTTTATGCCCGCCGAGTACGCGGGCGACGGCCGCATGTTTGAGCAGACGCTTGCCGAGTTTAGGGCTTACTACGGCGATCACAAGGAGGACCACACCGCCCCCTATGCCGGCACGATCGAGATGCTCGACCGCCTGCGCGCCGCGGGTGTGCAGCTTGCCGTGCTCACCAACAAGGACCACATCTCGGCGGCTCCGCTTATCGAGAAGTATTTTGGTTCCGAGCGCTTTGCGCTGGTACAGGGCCGTGTCGATGCGTTTCCGCCCAAGCCCGAAGCACCCGTCACGCTGCATGTGATGGAGGAGCTGGGCGCCAATCCGGCAACCACACTCTATGTGGGCGATTCCAATGTCGATATCCTGACCGGCCACAACGCCGGCCTTAAGAGCGCGGGCGCCAGCTGGGGCTTCCGCGGCCGCGCAGAGCTGGAAGCCGCCGGCGCCGACTACGTGGTGGACACCCAGGCAGAGCTCGCGGCGCTGGTACTGGGCGAGTAACGAGCGACACTGCTTAACGCAGCTGCGGCAATTCTTCCGCGCGGAAAGCGCATCCCGTTTTGGAGCTCCGGAATGGGATGCGCTTTCCGTTTGAGGCGCATCAGGGAAACCGCATCCCGTTTCAGAGTAATATTCCGGGTCGCACTTTCCGCAACCCACCCCATCCGGAAAATGCGACCCACTATTCGGCCAAAAACCGGGTCGCGGTTTCCCAAGCACTCGATGCAACGCTGGCACAAGGAGTGTCCCCAACTACCGGCAGAAAAGGAACGTCCCCAGCCGCCGCCTTCCCAATGACTACTTCAGCGATGGCAACGCCGCAGGTAGAGAACGGACAGCGAAAACGCCCCTAAGCGAGCAAGGTGACGTGAAATGAAAGGGCGCTGACCTTCTGGTCGCGCCCTTGAAATTGAACGTCAGATTGCCGCTTAGGGGCGTTTGCAGCGTCGAGCAGTTACGGCGTTTGGTAAAACGCCGTAACGAACTACCGCGCAACGAACTAGCTCAGCATTGCATCCATCATCTCGGAGTTGACGGAGTCGTCGGCAGACCACTCACCGTCGTCGTTGCAGGTGTACTTGAAGATAACCGTGGTCTTCCTGGGCTCGGTGGCCTTGGTCACATCGACCATAACCTGACCGGCCATCTTGTACAGCTCGTCATCGGAAGGAACCGTGTCAAGCGCAGCGACCTTCTCCTGATACTGGGTGGAGAAGTCCTCGACGATCTTGTTCATAGACTTGCAGGTGATAGAGACCTCGGCGGTCGCGACGCCCTTGTCCTCGTCGACCGTCACGTCGCCGATCTTGTAGTCAAAGCCCTCGAGATAGGTCTTGGCATACTCCTTGGGATCGATACCCAGCTGCTCGAACTCGTCGCCCGAAGCCTCCTCCAGACCAGAGAGGAAGTCGTCGCCACCGTTCTTGACCTCGTCAAACTGCGTCGTAAGATCCTCGGTGATGAGCTCCTCAACCGAAGGACCTCCACAGCCGGAAAGCACGACCACGCATGCAACCAAGACGGCCATGAGGGGCGCAAGCAGCAGCTTCTTTTTCATGTTGTTCCTCCCAATGAGCGGCACCGCGCTTCCCGGACGCGGCACACGTTGTAATAAGTAAGCCCATACTATCCACTTATGAACACCCTCGGCAACGCGAAGGCGTGGTCGGTTCGTTTTAGCGTCCGAACGGTTTGCAAGCCCGCCCAACGTGCAATAAAACGCTTCCCCACGGTGCAATAAAAAAGGTGGCCGGAAAACCCGACCACCCTTGCACATCCTTTGGACGCCGCAGTTTACTTGCGGACGACCTTGACGATGGCGTCACCGGCGGCGACGGCGGACTCTGCCTCAACGGTGAGCTCGACATCGGCAAACTCGGCGGTGTTGGACACGGCCACGACGACGCAGTCCTTGTAACCGGCAGCGGCGATCTTGGCGCGGTCGATCTTGAGTATGGGCTGGCCAGCCTTCACAACGTCGTCGGCCTTGACGAAGCCCTCGAAGCCATCGCCGTTCATGTTGACGGTATCGACGCCAACGTGCACCAGAACCTCGATGCCGCTATCGGACTGCAGACCCACGGCGTGACCCATGGTGACGGTCACCTTACCGTCGCAGGGAGCGTAGACCAGATCGTCCTCGGGCCACACGGCACAGCCCTTGCCCAGAACCTCGCCACCAAAGACGGGATCGGGCACGTCGGCCATCTTGATGACCTTGCCCTTGACGGGCGAGCACAGCACGTCGGCGCCGGCAGAAGCAGAGATGGAGGCCGGAGCAGCGGCAGCCGCGGGCTCAGCCTTCTTCTTGAACATGTCAAACAGACCCATATGTTTTCTCCTCTTGATTAAGCGCAACGTTGTGCGCATGCCTACGGTAATTATAGTGCCAAATGGTTCAAATGCTAAGGTGGGGACTCGAATCGCGAGCCCTTCCCGGTAGTGTTCGTGGGGCGAGCATCTCCTTTGCATCGCGGGTCGATAAGCCGAGTATCGCCTGCACACGGGACGGGCAGAAGCGGGCGCACCAAACCCGATACTTCTTTTCGCTCTCGAGTCCTGCCGCCGCCCCGTCCCTGACACTTCCTGATACCGACCGAAACGTGCCAAAATAAACCCGTCCCTTTTTGGTAGGTTTGGCGAGTGTGGATTTTCGGACGCTTAACTAACGAGCGTGGATAATCTCCCACTTTGACTTTGAGGCCGTCACCGAGCCAAAAACGGGAGATTATCCACGTTCATTTTGGATGACCCCCTTGTACCAAGCCGAGCTCCATGGTCAAGTAATAACGACTTCTCATCATTAGATTGTTTACATGAATTCTAATAACTATTTAATCCTTAAACTCGTTATTAGAATTGATATGATTAGCCTAATAACGAGTTTCCGGCACTAAAGATATGGAGGGCGCGATGCAAATCGAGGAGAACGGCCAGGGAACGCTCCGCAATAATCTATCGGGGAAATTGGCTTACTATTCGTTTTTTCCAACGCCCTTGCAATCATAGAGGCAGCGAAACCTCACCGAGGAAACCATACGC
>USMR01000071.1 GCA_900555815.1 uncultured Collinsella sp. | reverse complement strand
GATGTCAAACGGCGAAATTCAAATTCTCGTCTGCACGACCATCATTGAAACCGGCATTGATATCCCGAACGTCAACACGCTCATCATCGAGGATACGCAGCGTTTCGGCCAGGCGCAGCTCTACCAGCTCAAGGGCCGTGTGGGCCGCTCTGCCACGCAGGCCTACGCGTACTTTATGTTCCCCGGCGAGCTGCCGCTCACCGAGGAGGCAACGGCGCGCCTGACCGCACTTTCCGAGTTCCAGGACCTGGGCAGCGGCATGCGCATCGCCATGCGCGACCTAGAGATCCGTGGCGCCGGTTCGCTTATGGGAGCCGAGCAGCACGGCAACCTGTCGAGCGTGGGCTTTGATCTGTTTACGCAGATGCTGGGCCAGGCCGTGGCCGAGGCGCGCGGCGATGACGACGCCGGCGTGGAGGCGGCGAGCGTGGGTATTAACCTGCCGGCCGACTACTTCTTGTCCGAGGAGTACCTGCCGGCGGTGGACCAGCGCGTGCTCGTGTACCGTAAGCTCGCAGCGGCCGAGGACCTGGAGAGCATTGACGAGGTGCAGGAAGAGACCGAGGCCGCGCATGGTGAGCTGCCGTTGGCGGGACTCAACCTGTTCAATCGCGCGCGCATCCGCATTCGCGGCGAGCGCCTGGGGCTCGAGAGCGTCACGCTCAGCGGCGGTCGCATCACGTTTTTGGGCGTCGACGTGCCCAAGAAGGTGGCCTTTGAGCTTAAGACCCGCTATGGCGCGGTGAACTTCCCCAAGAGCCGCAAGTTGTCGGTGCCCTACAAGGCGGGCGCCGGCGCGGGCAGCGGCCTGGGTCGCGGTCTCGACGCCAACGACGGCACCGGCCCCGTGGCCGCGGCACTCATGCTGCTGCAGCAGTTGGGTGCGAGCGACGACGACTAACGGGTCGACGCTGCAAACGCCCCATTTGTGGCAATCTGACCCTCACTCGTCGGTCGCGTACGCAAGTACGCTTCCCTCCTCCTTCGGGCCACCTTGCCACAAATGGAACGTTTTCGCTTACTTATGCTCAACCTGTAAGGGTATTTACGGGACAAAGCCATCTTCGTCTCACCCACATTGCAGGTTGACCGCCCTTCGCCCGACCGAAAGGAAAGCATGTTCGGATACATCTATAAGAAAGATGTCGCCATTATCGCGGTTGTCCTGTGTCTTTGTCTGGGCGTGGGCAGTTTCTTCGATTATCAGATCTCGAGCGCGCTGTTCAACATCGGCAGCATGTACGGCCGCTTTATCGAGGCCGCTGGCGAGTTGCCGTTTGAGCTGACGGCGAGCATCGCGGGCGTTATGCTCGTGCGCGCGGTGCGTCCCGACTCCAGGGGCAGCAAATGGCTTGCCGCGCTCGGCATCCTCGTCAACGTTGGCCTGACCGGCTACGAGATCGTTTCGTCCCTGAGGGTTGGCGGTAAACTCATTGCGGCTCAGTTGGTGCTGACGTTTGTGCTGGTCATCGCTGCCAACCTTATCGTCTATCGCCTCACGCGCACGACCGAGCCCGACGAACTCACGCGCTGGGCGTTGATGGTGCTTGCCGTGTGGATCGCTCAGGCCATCATCCTCAACGTGATCGTCAAGCCACTGTGGTCGCGCCCGCGCATGCGCGTGATCGAGGTCACGCCGGGGCTCAATTTTCAGCCGTGGTGGGTGATCGGCAATCCCGACAAGTGGACCTATATCGCCGCCGGCGTGATCAAGGACGGGTTCAAGTCGTTTGCGAGCGGACACACGGCGCATGCGGCGATCGGCCTTATGCTCGCCGGGCTTCCCGCGGCAGCCTTTAAGGAAAAACCGTCGCGTCGCCGCGTGATTTTTTGGGCGGCGGCTGTGATCGCGGCGCTCGTCGCCTTTGGGCGCATCGTGATCGGGGCGCACTTTTTGAGTGACGTAAGCTGCGGCTTTGCCCTGGTGCTGGCGCTTGAGTGCCTTGCCGCGCGCATTGCCTATCCCAACGGCGTACAATAGCTCCGTTTGAATCATCTGGCCGATACCCGGTAAGAGAGGATTGCCATGCCCGCGTTTAACAACGATTATTCCCACGGCGCACATCCGGCAGTGCTGCAGGCGCTCGTCGACACCAATATGGAGCCGCAGCCCGGCTACGGTACCGATGCGCACACCGAGCGTGCCAAGCAGCTTATCCGTGAGGCCTGTCAGGCCCCCGATGCCGACGTGTTTTTTCTGGTGGGCGGCACGCAGGCCAACGCGACGGTGATCGACATGCTGCTTGCGCCCTACGAGGGCGTCGTTGCTGCCGAGACTGGCCACGTCGCCTGCCACGAGGCAGGCGCCATCGAGTTTGGCGGCCACAAGGTGCTCACCATCCCCGGCTACGAGGGCAAGATGCACGCCGAGGATCTGGAGGACTATATCCAGGTGTTCTACGAAAACGAGAGCTACGAGCATACGGTGTTCCCGGGCGCCGTGTACGTGAGCCTATCGACCGAGTACGGCACGCTGTACTCCAAGGCCGAGCTCGCGGCGATTCACGCGGTGTGCCAGAAGCGCGAGATTTCGCTGTTTGTGGACGGTGCTCGCCTGGCCTATGCGCTGGCGGCCGATGAGTGCGACATTACCCTGCCCGAGCTGGCGCAGCTGTGCGACGTGTTCTACATCGGCGGCACCAAGTGCGGCGCGCTCTGCGGCGAGGCTGTGGTGTTCTGCGGCATGCATGCCCCGGCGCATCCCATTCCGCGTATTAAGCAGCATGGCGCGCTGCTTGCCAAGGGCCGCCTGACGGGTGTGCAGTTCGAGGCTCTTTTTACCGATGGCCTGTATTTTGAGATTGGTCGCCAGGCGATTGAGACCGCTCAGGCGCTGCGTCGCGTGCTGCACGAGCGCGGCTACCAGTTCTTCTTGGAGACGCCGACCAACCAGCAGTTCGTGATTCTGCCCAACGAGGACATGGCCCGCATTCGCGAGCATGCGGCGATCGAGTACTGGGAAAAGTACGACGATACCCACACGGTGGTGCGTTTTTGCACTAGCTGGGCCACGACGCAGGAGGACATCGACGCGCTGGCGGCTGTCCTGTAGCCTGATGTAATGACAAGGGGCCGCCCTGCGCCTGAGCTTGGCGCAGGGCGGCCTTTGCTTTTGGGGGAGAAGGGTTGTATGACCGAGATGTCCGAGCCGACGATTCGCCTGGCGACGCCCGATGACGCGTCGGCGTTGCTTGCCATCTATGAGCCGTATGTGCGCCAGACGGCGATTACCTGCGAATATGAGGTGCCGAGCGTTGAGGAGTTCGCCGGGCGCATCGAGCGTACGCTCAGGCGCTATCCGTATTTGGTGATGGAGTTGGACGGGCGTCCGGTGGGCTATGCCTATGCGAGCCCGCTTAACAGCCGCGAGGCATACGACTGGTCGGTCGAGACGTCGATCTACCTGGCGCGTGATGTGCGCCACGGCGGGCTGGGCCGCAAACTACATGACGCGCTCAAGCAGTGCCTGATCGCGATGGGCATCACCAACATGTGTGCCCTCATCGCCGTGCCGCACGACAAGGACGACGAGTACCTGACGCACAACAGCCAGGACTTCCATGCCCATATGGGGTATCGCCTGGTGGGTGCCTTTGACCGCTGCGCCCAAAAGTTCGGCCGCTGGTACGACATGTGCTGGATGGAGTTGGTCCTAGCCGAGCGCGTCCCCAACCAACCCAAACCAACCTGGTTCCCCGACCTCCCCAAACCTACCATTTAGGGACAGGTTTATTTTGGCAGGTTAGCCGATTGGCTCGGTGTATTTGGCGCGGTCGGTGCGTTGGATGCGCTTAGAGACATGGAGCGGTCGGCCGTCGGTGTCGTAGACGTAGTCGGTGATCAGGATCAGCGCCTGCCCGCGCTCGACGTTGAGCAAAAACGCCTCGTTTTGCGAGGCATAGCACACCTCAAAGGTCTTATGTCCCTGTGCTGGCGCGCGATGGAATTCTTGGCGCAGCGTCGCGTAGAGCGAACCGTTGATATCGCGATCGATGAGTGTCTCGAAGCTTGGCGGCAGGTAGGTGGTCTCCAGGCACAGCGGCACGTCGTCCAGGTAGCGCAGGCGGACAAGTTTGACGAGCTTGCTGCCCACGGCGGCGTCAAAGAACTTAGCTATGCTGCCGGCCGCCTTGGCAAAGCCCGAGTCCACGGTGCGCGTGGTGGGCTTCATGCCCTGACCTTCGACCTGCTTGGTATAGCTCGAAAACACTAGGTTGTTCTCGTGGAGCGCGGGCGTGTCGGCCACAAAGGCGCCACGCCCGCGCTCGGTGCGCACCAGGCCCTCATCAACGAGAACCTTAAGGGCGTGGCGCACGGTGCTGCGCGACAGCCCCGATTCGTCCATGAGCTCCATCTCGGACGGCAGCTTGTCTCCGCGTGCGTAGATGCCGGCGGCGATGCGGTCGCGAAGCGTACCCGCCAAGCGCTCGTATTGGCTCAGTTTCTTTTTAGATGAAGCGTTCATGCGATCAGCCTATATCTAACTTGTATGCTTATCTAAGCAAGCATGTATTCAACACAACAATAAAACCGCTGGTATCGAGCTACCGAAAACCTTACCAGCAAAATTTCTAACACAAATATAGCATACAACTAGTCGACATAACCAAAACATGTATGTAACTTGTATGCCATCGAGAGCATCAAACGAGAAGAAAGGCTGATGCACGATGACTACTCAGGAACAGGTTAAGGACGTCGTCTCCCAGGTTTTGGCTGACAAGGCAGACAAGGGCGGCATCAAGCGCGTCGTGTGGATTGGCGCCGGCGGATCCAACGGCGGCAACTATCCTGCCCAGTACTTTATGGAGCACGAGGCCACGCAGGTCGTGAGCTCCAGCTACACCAGCAACGAGTTCGTGCACGCCATGCCCGCCTATGTCAACGAGAACACCCTAGCCGTCGTCGTGTCCATGCGCGGCACCAAGGAGACCATCGTCGCCGCCCAGGTCGCCAAGGACCACGGCGCCAGCACCATCGCCATCTATGTTGACGAGTCCGGCCTCACCGAGGTCTGCGACTACAAGATCCAGTACGACAGCCTGGCCGTCGACGAGTCCTGCATGGGTCGCACCAACTCTGCCGTCGTGACCATGATCGCCATGGAGCTTACGCAGCAGACCGAGGGCAATGCCGAGTACGAGCCCGCTATGGCCGCCTTCGACTTGGTCGACCCCATCTATCGCAAGGCCGTCGAGTATACCCGTCCGCTCGCTGCCAAGTGGGCCGAGCAGAACGCCGACAAGCCCTGCATCAACGTCATGGCCCAGGGCCCGCTCTTTGGTGCCGCCTACGTCTTTAGCATCTGCAACGTGCAGGAGATGCTGCAGATCGACTCCTGCACCATCAACACCTGCGACTTCTTCCACGGCCCCTTCGAGATCCTGGACAAGCGCACCTCGCTGTTCCAGCTCATCAGCGTCGGCCGCAGCCGCTGCAACGACGAGCGCGGCATCCGCTTCGTCAACCAGTACGGTGGCGAGCGCGTCTATCAGCTCGACGCCAAGGAGCTCGGCCTCAACGACATCAAGGACAGCGTGAGCGAGTACTTCAACCACCTGATCTTTGCCCCGATCCTCAACAACGTGTATATGCGCGCGCTCTCCGCCGTCACCCACAAGGACTACATGACGCGCCGCTACATG
>USMR01000070.1 GCA_900555815.1 uncultured Collinsella sp. | reverse complement strand
CAGCATGGGCCTGGGCATGATGCTCTCCGCCCTCACGGTTTTCTTCCGCGATGTCATGCATCTGTGGAGCGTCGTCATTACGGCTTGGACCTACATTACGCCCATCTTCTGGACGACCGACTTCGTTGCGCAAATGCCGCATCTCGTGCGCATTCTGGTCTATGCGAACCCCATGTATAACTACCTGCAGTTTATGCGTGATATCTTCCTGTTCCAGACTACGCCCTCGCTTATGACGTTTGGTATGTGCGTCGCTTGGGCGGTTCTTGCGCTTGTTATTGGCTACACCGTGTTCCATAAGTCCGAGCGCAAGTTCATCCTCTACATCTAAGGAGTGCTGTGATGACTGAACCTGTTGTTGATTACAGCGAGCAGCCTCTGGCTGTCGAGGTCGACGACGTCACCATGATCTTTAACATGGCGTCCGAGTCGCTGACCAACCTCAAGGAGTACTTCATCAAGCTTGCCAAGCACGAGCTGTTCTTTGAGGAGTTTAGGGCGCTTAAGCACATCTCGTTTGATATTCATCGCGGCGAGGTTGTGGGTCTGGTCGGCACCAATGGCTCCGGCAAGTCTACGATGCTCAAGATTATCGCTGGCGTGCTTGAGCCTAGCGAGGGCAGCGTTAAGGTGCACGGCAATATCGCACCGTTGATTGAGCTTGGTGCCGGCTTTGACCCCGAGCTGACCGCCCGCGAGAACATCTATCTGAACGGCGCCCTGCTCGGTTATACCAAGGAGTTCATCGATGCCAACTTTGACGGCATTATTGAGTTCGCTGAGCTTCAGAACTTTGTCGACATGCCGCTTAAGAACTTCTCCTCGGGCATGGTGGCGCGTATCGCCTTTGCAATCGCGACGATTACCGAGCCCGATATTCTGATCGTTGACGAGACGCTGTCCGTCGGTGACGTGTTCTTCCAGCAGAAGTGCGAGGACCGCATCCAGCACTTTATCCAGAGCGGCGACGTGACGGTTCTGTTCGTTTCGCACTCCATGGAGCAGGTTGAGCGCATCTGCCAGCGTGCCGTTTGGATTGAGAAGGGTGACCTTCGCATGGACGGCCCGGTCGATGAGGTCTGCAAGGCGTATCGCGAGCAGTTCAACTAGGTTATAATTACTTGCGCCTGACAGGCTTGCGCTTGCTTGGGCGTGCGGCTATTTGCTCCATTAGCTCAGTTGGATAGAGCAGGGGACTTCTAATCCCAAGGTCGACGGTTCGAATCCGCCATGGAGCACCATCGTTTATTAAGCCCAGACCGCTTGGTGGTCTGGGCTTTTTCACATGCCGGTGTTCTTTGTTCTTGCCGGGTATACGTTTAGGCCGAAGCCGTGGCGTGAGCTGCTATTGTGCTGCTGATGTGGATTGGTTATACGGCGCGCCAAAGGGGGCTGGAGCCGAGCGTGAGCAAGCCTCTGCTTATGACGCTGCCAGCATCGTGGTTCTTCGCGTCAATCGTACGCTGTGCCTGCGATATTGGATTGGCGTACGTGATCAAGAAGGCGTAACAAAAGCGGGGAGGACCAACTTGGCCCTCCCCGCTGTATCTAGTCTGCCTTCAGGCACTCGGGCAAGACGTTTGCAACTGCATTCATCGCCTGCGGCCTCAGGTACTGCTCATTGAGCTTTACCTTTCTGTAGGCGTAGCGAGTGTCTGCCGAGTATTTGATCAACACATCGGTGAAGAACCGCTCCCAGCTCAGGTAATCGCGGCTTTCGATATAGCTTGAGGGATCCTCGAGGATTTTTAAGATATCGTTACTGGGAATGAGGCCAGATTGCAGGAGTGTCCACTCGAATGATTCGGGGAGGAACAAGCGTACGTTCTTGTAAACGCGCTGTCCGAGCACCTTTTCGATGTAGGGACCAAATGCTGCTCCGTCTCCAATAGCAAGGATGTTTTGCTCGGGACATTCGTGAATCGTACGTTTTAGATTCGCAACGCCGGTGGCGGTATAGCAGGGGATCCCGAGTCGGTTGCAAAGAGCGTCGTAGAATTGATAGCCAGATTTGCTATCCTCGACAACTACGGCGTCGGGTACCTCGAATCCAACATTTAGATCCTGATACAGCATACTTGCCGTGTGGTCATATAGCGGCTTGGTCACCGAGTAGAAGCGCCTGTCGCTCTTGCGGCCATTGATTGTTTTACTTGTCGTGTTGACTAGCTTCAGGATCTCATCAACGCTGTAGGGGAGCTCGTTGGCATCGCGACGAGATATCAGAACAAAATAGTTGGACGAGCCGTTGACGGCTTTGGCGAAGTCCTTTGAGTAGATAAACTCGTTACCCTCATCTAGAAAGACGATTGAATCTTCGATGATCGATAGCTCGCGCTCCCAGCGTCTGCCGGAAAGCGTTTCGCAAGGCACGTCGCAACTGAGTGCAACGCCGCTTTCCGGTCCTCGGTCGTTGTAGTCGCGAATCATCGAGATGAGCGTCGTTTTACCCGTGCCGCTGTTGCCGCGTATAAAGGAAATATTGCGCTTAAACGTGAGTGTGTATTTGACCTTTGCACGCTCTACGACAACGGTATGCGTTCCCTTCATTACTCATCAACATCCAAAAAGTCATTCGTGGCGCCGACAAACTCCTGCATGTTTCTGACGATGCGGCCATCGTTTTCAATGCGGATTTCAAAGCTCTTCCAGGGGAATTTCATGATGTGGTATAAGGTCACCATCACATCCTGCTCTTTGCCGATCTTGAGTAGCCAGCGGGCACAGTTGTCTCCGCAGGTGGATGCGTTGAACACCATATTTGGGAGATTGCGTACCAGCAGCAGCGTCTTAACGCCGCCGGACAGTTCGAGTGGGGTGATCGAGCCCAGCTGTTTGCTTACGATGTTGTGGGGACCGATGAGCTCTGATCCGTCCACGCTTTTAATAATCTGTGCGGCCATAGGGTCTTCGAACCATGAGTCCAAGTATGAGTTCCTAAAATAGGTTTCGGTATCGTAGATGGAACCGGGGTAATCCCCCAGATGGATGCTTAACATGCGCGTCTCCAGACGTTGTGTGACTGCAATGATTATATGCCAGTAATAAAGTGCCGCCAGTAGCGAGGTTGCTGCTGGCGGCACTGGCATTATTAGCGTGTGAATCGCGTTGATGGATTTGCTCGCGAGGCTACTTTTCGAGACGTTCCCTCAGCAGCTCCAGCGCGTGGGCGTAGCCTTGCAGGCCCTCGCCGGTGATGGTGGCGAAGCAGGCTAGGCGGGCGTAGCTCACCTGGCGGAAGTCTTCGCGCGTCTCTACGGCGCTGATGTGCACCTCGACGGCAGGGATGGCAACGGCCTTGAGGGCGTCGAGGATCGCCACGCTCGTATGCGTGTAGGCAGCCGGGTTGATGACGATGCCGTCGACCTTGCCGTAGGCCTCCTGGATCTTGTCGACGATGTTGCCCTCGTGGTTGGACTGGAAGACCTCGACCTCGTCGAAGCCCTGTGCGGCGCCCGCTTCCTGGCAGATCTGCACTAAGCGGTCGTAGTTGTCGCTGCCATAGATGCCCGGCTCGCGAATGCCGAGCATGTTGAGGTTGGGGCCGTTGATGACGAGTGCTTTCATGGTTGCTTCCTTTGCAGTCGAGAAACCACCACAAGGGTGCCTGTCCCCTTTGTGGTGGTTTTTTTAGAGAGCGGGTGGGAGGGTGTCGAGGAGGGCTTGGGCGGTATTGGCGGCGCAGTCGCGTGAGTCGATGATGTGGTCGGCCCAGGCGCGGTAGCGTGGCATACGTTGTTCCGCGAGCTTATCGATGCCGTCGCGTGCGGTGATGGGGCGGCCCTTGTGGGCGAGCTCTTCGAGCTTGCGGTTGAGCATCACAATTTTGCTGTTCTGGTGCAGCAGCGGATAGTTCTCGTCTCGCGTGACCACGCCACCGCCGGTGGAAAGCACCAGGCCGCTGCGCTTGGAGATGTCGGAGAGCGCCGCCGTTTCCTGCTCGCGGAAGGCCGCCTCGCCGCGCTCGACGATATAGTCGGCGCAGGGCATCCCCAGGCGTTCCTCAAGCGCGCGATCCAGGTCGATGTGCTCTCGCCCCGTGAGCAGGGCAATCTGCTCACCCACGCGGGTCTTGCCCGAGCCCGGCATGCCGATCAGCGCGATGTTCTGTTCGCGGCGTGACAAGCGCTCCGTTACGTCCAGGATGCGCTCGCGCGGGGTGACCTGGCCGGTATAGCGCTCGACGGCCTGTGCCGCCTGTGCCACGAGCATCAGCAGTCCGCCGATGTAGGGGATGCCGCGGCGCTCGGCCTCGAACATCAGACCCGTGCGGGCGGGGTTGTAGACAATGTCGATGACGCCTTCGAGCGCATCGAGTCCTTCGAGCGTGCAGGGAGCGTCGGGGCAGTGGGGGAACATACCGGCGGGCGTGCAGTTGACGAGCAGCGTTGCATCGGACTGCTGAGCGATGTTGCTGTAATTGACCTCGCTCGTGCGACCCACGGGTACGACGATGGTGCCCAGATCTCCGAGCACCATACTGGCCGTAGTACCCGCACCACCGGTGGCACCGAGCACGAGGACCTTCTTACCGGCAACCTCAACGCCCAACTCTTCGACCAGGCACTGAAAACCAAAGTAGTCGGTGTTGTCGCCGCGCAGGCGGCCGTCGGGCAGGCGCGTGATGGTGTTGACGTTGCCCATGCGCTCGGCGAGCGGGCTCAGTTCGTCAAGGTAGTCCATGACGGCGCGCTTGTAGGGGATGGTCACGTTGGTGCCCTCCCACTCGTCGCCGGTCATAAAGGCCGCGAGGTCCTCGGGCTCGCGCTCAAAGCGCACGTACTCGAGCCCAGCGAGCTCTTTGTAGATGGTCGGGGTGTAGCTGTGGCCCAGCACACGGCCCAGCACGCCGTAGGGACGGGTTGCAGTGATATCGGTCATCTAGAGCACCTCCGTGTAGCTGCCAAAGTAGGTGAAGCTCTAGCACACGTCGTCGATGGAATCGAGCAGGTCGTCGAGGGCCTTGCTGCCAAAGGGGCAGTCCAGATCAAAGTAGAACATAAACTCAAAGTCGCGGCCGGGGATGGGGCGGCTCTCGAGCTTGATCAGGTTGATGTTGAGTGCGTAGAAGCGCTCGAGCACGCGATAGAGGGCGCCCGGCTCGTTGGCCGTGGTGATCATGAGCGAGGTGCGATTAGCGCCGGGGTAGACGCGCGGCTCGCGGCTGATGACGACAAAGCGCGTGTAGTTGTTGTCCGAGTCCTGAATGTTGGGCTCCAGCACCTCCAGGCCATACAGCGTGGCACAGCTGCGCGAGGCGATGGCGGCGACGTCGGTGCGCTCGGAGTTGGCGACCATCTCGGCCGACATGGCCGTGTTTGGGTACTTGGTGGCGTGCAGGTCGTGGGACTCGATAAAGCCGGCACACTGGGCAATGGCTTGGCCGTGGCTGTAGACCTCGCGCACGTCGGCGAGCTTGGTGCCGGGCTTGACGAGCAGGTTGTGGTCGATCTTGAGTCGCAGCGAACGCACGATGTGGAAATCGAACTGGGCGAGCAGGTCGTAGACGGCGTTGACCGATCCGGCGGTGGAGTTCTCGATGGGCAGCACGCCAAACTCGCAGAAGCCGTCGCGCACAGCGCGCATGACGCCTTCGAAGGTCTCGAAAAACGCGATGTCGGGCACGTCGAAGAGTTTGCACGCGGCGATCTGGCTATAGGCACCTTCCACGCCCTGGCAGGCGACGGTGGCCGTTTGAGGGAAGGGCGTGTCGGAGGCTGCAGCCGTGGCGTGTGCCTTTTGCGAGACG
>USMR01000069.1 GCA_900555815.1 uncultured Collinsella sp. | reverse complement strand
TGACCTTCTGGTCATGCCGCCGAAGTTGAAAGGCAGATTGCCACTCTGGCGGGTTTGCAGCGTCGAGCCGTTACGCGGTTTGGTAAAACCGCGTAACCACTAGTTTGGTACCTTGACATTCATTTCTCATGCTCCTAGATTGGTTAGGCACAAAACAATTCCACTACCTAACTAAAGAAAGGAGCGAAGCTTAGATATGTGTGTTGAACCACTCGTCCTTCCGCATGAGCCCGGCGGCGACCCGTCGCAACCGGTAGACATACCCGAAGCGGTCAGCGCCGAAGACAAACTCGCCAAGCGCATCCTGAGCGGCCTGGGATTTTGCGGCCATTACATGCATTTTCACGGCGGCGGCATATCTGGCAAGGCGCCTATTGTCTGCCTACTCGCCAAGCAGCCGACCGGCGAGCTGTCCCAACAGGAGCTCGGCATGCACTTCGACCTCAAACCGGGGTCCCTTTCCGAGATTCTGTCCAAGCTCGAACTGGGCGGTCTTATCGAGCGCAGTCGCAATCCCAAAGACCGTCGGCAGCTCACCATCCGCCTGACCGAAGCGGGATGGGAAAAGGCCCGTGTTGAGCAGGCGGCCCGCATCCGCTTTAGAGAACAGGCCTTTAGCGCCCTTACGCACGACGAGCGCGAACAGCTCGCCGAGATGCTCGAAAAAATCCGCGTAACCTGGGAGGAACTGGATGATTAAAACCCTCATGGGAAGCATCCGCGATTACAAGAAGGTCACGATCGCCACGCCGCTGCTGGTGCTTGGCGAGGTGCTCTGCGAAATGATGATCCCGTTTATCACCGCCGACATGATCGACGCCATCAAAGACGGCGCCACCGTCGCCCAGATGCTTCCCACCGCAGGCTTTTTGGTACTCATCGCACTGACGTCGCTCGCTTTTGGTGCCGCTGCCGGCGTCACCTGCAGCCATGCGAGTTGCGGCTTCGCCAAGAACCTGCGTCACGACCTGTTCTACAAGATCCAGACGTTCAGCTTTGCCAACATCGATGAGTTCTCGAGCTCCTCGCTCGTCACCCGCCTCACCACCGACATCAACAACGTGCAACAGGCCTTTATGATGCTCATCCGCATCGCCGTGCGCGCGCCGCTGGTGTTGGTCTTTGCCTTTGCCATGGCCTACGCCATGGGCGGCAGCGTCGCCATGGTCTACCTGGTCATCATTCCGCTGCTGGGCTTTGGCCTGTTCTTTATCATCTATAAGGTGCGCCCGATCTTTGCCCGCGTGTTCCGCAAGTACGACGCGCTCAACGAGTCCGTCGAGGAAAACGTCACCGGCATGCGCGTGGTCAAGAGTTACGTGCGCCAGGACTACGAGAAAGAGAAGTTCGCCACCGCCGCGCGCGACGTCCAGATGGACTTCACCCGCGCCGAAAAGCTGCTCGCCTTCAATAACCCCATGATGAACATCTGCGTCAACGGCGCGTTCGTCGTCATCATCTACCTGGGCTCCGAGCTCATCATCACGAGCCAGGGCACCTTGTTCGACGTGGGCCAGCTCTCCTCCATCTTTACCTATGGCTTCCAGATTCTGATGAGTCTGATGCAGCTGTCGATGATCTTTGTCATGGTGACCATGGCCGATGAATCGGCGCACCGCATTACCGAGGTGCTTGCCGCCGAGCCTACGATCGCCAACCCGACCGAGCCCGTGCCCGAGGTTGCCGACGGCTCCATCGACTTTGACCACGTGAGCTTTAAGTACTCCGAGCATGCCAAACGCCAGGCGCTCGACGATATCGACCTGCACATTAAGAGCGGCGAGACCATCGGTATTATCGGCGGCACCGGCTCGGCCAAATCGACGCTCGTGAACCTGATCGCCCGCCTGTACGATGTCACCGAGGGCACCGTGCGCGTGGGCGGCGTGGACGTACGCAACTACGATCTGGACGCGCTGCGCCACCAGGTAGCCATGGTGTTGCAGAAAAACGTGCTGTTTAGCGGCACCATCGCCGAAAACCTGCGCTGGGGCGACCCGAACGCCACCGACGAGGAAGTCCGCGAGGCAGCACATCTGGCCTGCGCCGACGAGTTTGTCGACGGCTTCCCCAAGGGCTACGACACCTGGATTGAGCAGGGCGGCTCCAACGTTTCCGGCGGCCAGAAGCAGCGCCTGTGCATCGCGCGTGCCCTGCTGCGTCGCCCCAAGATCTTGATCCTGGATGACTCCACGAGCGCCGTCGACACCAAGACCGACGCCAAGATCCGCGAGGGCCTGGCGAGTTATCTGCCCAACACGACCAAGCTCATCATCGCCCAGCGCATTAGCTCCGTGCAGGATGCCGATCGCATCATCGTCATGGAGGGCGGCCGCATCAAGGACATCGGCAACCACGACGAGCTGCTCAAGACGAGCGAGATCTACCGCGAGACCTTTACCTCGCAGAACAAGATGAGCGCCGAGGGCGAGGACGCGGGCGAGACCGCTGCAGCCGGCACCGAGGCATCTGCATCGCAAGCCCAGACCCAGGAAGGAGGCGAGGCACATGAGTAAGGCCACTACCGCCGAGCGCGTACGCAACCGCAAGGGCGGCACCATGACGCGCCTCATCAGAATGCTCTTTGGCTTCTACCCGGTGCTTTTGCCCCTCGTCGTCGCCGGCGTGGTGCTCTGCGCCGTCATCAACTCCATCGGCGCGACGTTTCTCCAGAGCGCGCTGCAGGTCATCAGCGAATCATGGCAGTCGGGCGACTGGACGGCCGCGCAGCCCAAAATTCTGAAGCTTGTGACTACCCTCGGCTGCATCTACGCCGTGGGCGTCGCGTCTTCGCTCTTCTGGAACCGCGCCATGGCCGTCATCACGCAGGGCTCGCTCGAGAAGCTGCGCGAAAAGATGTTCAACCGCATGCAGGACCTGCCGATCCGCTACTTCGACACGCATCAGCGCGGCGACATCATGAGCCACTACACCAACGATATCGACACGCTGCGCCAAATGATCAGCCAGTCGCTGCCCAACCTGCTCATGACGATCATCGTCATCGTCACGGTGTTCTTCATCATGCTGTACTACAGCGTTTGGATGTGCCTGGTCATCATTGCCGGCGTCGCCTTTATGACCTTTATGACCAAGCTGCTCGGCTCCAACTCCGCGCGCTTCTTTATTGCGCAGCAGACCGAGCTCGGCGTTGTCGAGGGCCATATCGAGGAAGTCATGAACGGCCAGAAGGTCGTCAAGGCATTCTGCCACGAGTCTGCCGCCGAGGCCGATTTTGACGAGCGCAACGAAAAGCTCTTCGAGGTCTCGCAGAAGGCCAACATGGACGCCAACATCCTCATGGACATCCTTATGAACCTGGGAAACCTGCTCTACGTGCTGGTTGCACTGGCAGGCGGCATTTTCCTGGCGCTGGGCGTGCCCAACCTGAGCATCTCGGGCATGGCACTGTCCATCGCCGTCGTGGTGCCGTTCCTCAACATGACCAAGCAGTTCTGCGGACAGATCGGCCAGATCTCGCAGCAGATCAACGCCGTGGTCATGGGCCTCGCCGGCGCCGACCGTATCTTTGAGCTCATCGACGAGGAGCCCGAGGCCGACGAGGGCTACGTGACGCTTGTCAACGCGCAGGTCAACCCCGACACTTGGCAGCTCGAGGAGGCCGACCACCACACCGGCATGTGGGCGTGGAAGCATCCGCACCGCGCGACCGGCGAAATTGAGTACGTGCCGCTGCGTGGCGATCTGGTCATGGACAACGTCGACTTTGGCTACACGCCCGACCACGAGGTGTTGCACGGCGTGTCCGTGTTTGCCAAGCCGGGCCAGAAGGTCGCGTTTGTCGGCGCCACCGGTGCCGGCAAGACGACCATCACCAACCTCATCAACCGCTTCTACGACATCGCCGACGGCAAGATCCGCTACGACGGCATCAACGTCAACAAGATCCGCAAGGCCGACCTGCGCCGCTCGCTGGGCGTCGTGCTACAGGACGTGAACCTGTTCACCGGCACTGTGATGGATAACATCCGCTACGGCAACCTGGACGCTACCGACGAGGAGTGCATCGCGGCGGCCAAGCTCGCGGGCGCGGATGACTTTATCACCCGCCTGCCCGACGGCTACGACACCATGCTCACCGGCAACGGCGCGCAGCTGTCGCAGGGCCAGCGTCAGCTGATTTCGATCGCACGCGCCGCCGTCGCCGATCCGCCGGCAATGATTCTGGACGAGGCCACGTCGAGCATCGATACCCGCACCGAGGCTATCGTGCAGGCCGGCATGGACAAGCTCATGGAAGGCCGCACGACGTTTGTCATCGCGCACCGCCTCTCCACCGTACGCAACTCCGACGCAATCATCTGTCTGGACCACGGCCGCATCATCGAGCGCGGCAACCACGACGAGCTGATCGCCAAGCGCGGGTATTACTACCAGCTCTATACCGGAGCGTTTGAGCTGGAGTAGTTCGGCTCGCCGAGATGGCCGATTTGTCGCTCATTCGTCGGGCATGACCCTAAGGTCAATGCCCTCCTCTTTCGGGGCAAATCGACTCATCTCAACGACCCAAATACAATGCACCGCAACGAATAAAGCCTCCGCAGCCACACGAGCTGCGGAGGCTTTTTCATGCCGGCCGGAAACCGTATCCCACTTTTCGGGCCCAAAATGGGATGCCGTTTCCCGCTGGACCCCCTCCGGGAAACGGCATCCCATTTCAAGGGGGTAAACCGGGATGTGATTTCCCCTAACGGCACCTTTGGGAAGCCGCATCCCACTCTAGACGCACAAAACGGGATGAGCTTTCCCATGGTGATCCAAGACCAGAAGCATGTCCGATAGCGCGGCCAGGTCAAGAACAACAAGGCAAGCGTCACGCCAATTTGGACGAGCGTCTGCTGCAGTTTGAGGCTGCTGGCCCATATGGTAGAGTTAACCACCCATGAATTTCAGCACACTGCGTGCTACCTGTTCTTTTGTCATTTAGGGGAGTGAACTTGTGAATACTTCTGTCGCCAAGAAGGCCGGCCAGGCGGTGCGCCTGCTCATGATGGTGCTCACGGCAGTTCTCATTTTCTTCTTCATCAATGTTATGCTGCTCGTCTCCGATATCCAGGGCACGGCGCGTGTGGTCAACTACGCCGGTCTGGTGCGCGGTACCACGCAGCGAATCGTTAAGCTCGAGGATGCGGGCCAGCCTCAAGATGACCTGCTCAAAGCCGTGGATTCATACATCAACGGTTTGCGTTACGGAAGTGACGACCTCAACCTCGTCCGTCTCGATGACGATGAGTACCAGGCAAAGATGACCGAACTCGCGAGCTATTTTGACGAGCTTCGCACCGAGATTACCCGCGTGCGCGAAGTCGGCTATGAGAACACCGACATCATCTCCATGAGCGAGGAGTTCTTTGGCATTTGCGACGATGCTACGCGACTCGCAGAGGACTACTCTCAGGAGAAGGCGTCGGCGCTCAACTATCTCGAGGGCTTGGTGATCATCGACATCGTGGGCTTGGTGGCGACCTTTGCGGTCGAACTTGTTCGCGCGGTGCGAACTGCCGCGCTCAATCGCGAACTGCACAACAAAGTCTATCTCGACGAAGCCACAGGACTGCCCAACAAGAACAAGTGCGAGGAGGTCTTGGGGCAGGAGCAGCCTGTCTCCGCGAAGGCGCCCGTTGCGGTGTGCGTCTTCGACCTTAACAATCTGCATACGGTCAATAACAACTTCGGCCACGAGAAGGGCGACGAATACATCCGTTCTTTTGCCCAGCAGCTGGGGTGCGTGGCGTCCGAGAC
>USMR01000068.1 GCA_900555815.1 uncultured Collinsella sp. | reverse complement strand
GCCCCGGAGGGCATCGAGCGTCTGCTCGCCGCCGACGATGATCTCATCATCTACACCTGCGCCATCGACGACGGCCTCAACGAGAACGCCTACATCGTCCCCGGCCTCGGCGACGCCGGCGACCGCATCTTCGGCACGCTCTAGTCGCTGGGCTAAGACGGCTGCGGCTGCAAATACGAAGAAACGGTGCGCGCGGTCGAACAAAAGGCGACCGCGCGCACTCCTGTTAACGGACGTTTTGCCCTGCAGGGTTCGAGAAAAACGTATTACCGTACCTGCGGCATAAAGAAGGTCTTAAGAAAACGAACAGGTGCGTATTAACCGATGCTTTTTCGGTTGTACTTTAGCGATTGGCTCGTACAATAGTCACCAATGTTTGGCGGGAACTGTTCTGTGAGGCGTTAAAAAAGGAAAGTGAGGACGCCAATGTTTCAGATAGCCGATCTGCTCGCTATCGTTGCAGGCGCCATCGCGGGCGCAATTGCCTTCCTTCCCTTTGTCTTTACGCTCAAGCCGGTTCTTGACGATAAACAGAATGCGGACATGCTCAAGGGTATGGTGAGTCTGGCGGTCTCGGCAATCGCCCTGCTCGTCTTTACCTTGGTTGTGTTTGTGTTGTTCGGAGAGGCATTTCGCATGTTCCTCCTGGGCGAGGCGATCGGCTTCGTGGCCTTTATGGCCGCCTGCACGGTTCGCGTCGCCAAGGCGCTGCGAGATCCTCATGAGGTCGAAAGGTAAGTCGTGGAAATATTTGAAAAGCTGCCTGATGAGATTAATCATCTGGTCAGCGAGTTCAGCTCCACCCCTGTCGTGGGCGATCTGAGCTGCGGCATCACGCAGTACTCGTTTTGGCTGATCGTCTCCACGATCGTGCTCCTGATCGTCCTGGCCGTGTTCAAGAAGAAGCAGACCCTGGTTCCCAAGGGCTTCTTCGTCAACGGTTTCGAGTACATCATCGAGTACGTCGAGAACGATATCGGCAAGGGCGTCGTGGGTGAGAACTGGAAGAAGCACTTCCCGTTCCTGTGCTCGCTTTTCCTGTTCATCCTGATCAATAACATGATCGGCCTGATCCCGGGAATGAAGCCCGGCACCGGTGCAATCGGCTCCACCGCCGCGCTCGCCATCTTCGCCTTCGTGTACTTCATCTACTACGGATGCAAGGCTCACGGCGTGATCGGCTACATCAAGAGCCTCGCCCCGCAGGGCGTGAGCTTCCCGATGAACGTGCTCGTGTGGGTCGTCGAGCTTTTCTCGACCTTCCTGCGCCTCATCACGCTCGCCGTCCGTCTGTTCTGCAATATGTTCGCAGGACACGTGGTCATGGGCTCGTTCGCCATCATGGCGAGCATGTTCATGCAGCCGCTGCTTCAGCAGGTTTCCGCGGCCCACGCCGTCGGCGCCCTGCCTTCGCTGGCCTGGCTTGCCATCCTCATCCTGATCTATGCGATAGAGCTTGTGGTCGGCGCCATCCAGGCTTACGTCTTCACGGTCCTTACCGCCGTGTATGTCTCCGAGGCAGAGGAGGTCGCGGAGGAGGAGTAGTCTTCCGTTCGCGCCTTAAAGGTAAGGCAATTCGTTAAACCGCCGGTGCCCGTACCCATGGAGCCCGGCAGTTATAAAAAGGTTATCCTGCGTGAAATAAGACACGCACGACAAAGGAGGAATCGTGGGAGTTATCGGTAACGGTGTGGGTGTTATCGGCGCTGTTCTTGTTATCGGCGGGTCTGCTCTGGGTGCTACGGGTGCTATGGCCCGTCAGCCTGAGGTCCAGGGCCGCGTGTTCACCGTCTTCATCATGGGCTCCGCCTTCGGCGAGGCTCTGGCTCTGATCGGCTTCGTTGTCGCGCTGATCGTTAAATAGCACGGAGCGTCAAGTATGAATCTTTCATCCCAGAAGAGCGCGATCGCACTCTCCGCGTCCGCGGCCGCGCTGCTCATGCCGGTTTCCGCGTTCGCCGAGGACGGCGCTGCCGGTGCGGACATCCTCATCCCTAAGATGGCGGAGTTCATCCCGGCGCTTATCGCCTTCCTGATTATCTGGATCGTGCTGGCCAAGGTCGCCCTGCCGGGCATCATGAAAACCATGGAGGAGCGCGGCAAGAAGATTGAGGAGAGCCTCGACGAGGCCGAGAAGACCAAGCAGGAGGCTATCGCCAAGCGCGCTGAGTCCGACTCGATCGTCACCGACGCCCGTCGTCAGGCTGCCGACATTGTTCTCGAGGCCCGTAAGGACGCCGAGTCCGAGCGCGCCCGTATCATCGAGGCTGCTCACAAGGAGGCCGAGGAGATCATCGCCAAGGCCCATACGACCGTCGAGGACGAGCGCAAGTCCATTTACGCCGGTGCCGCGCGCTCCATCGCCGACCTGTCCGTTGCCGTCGCCCCCAAGATCGTGGGCGAGGCACTCGAGGACGATGCCGAGCAGAAGAAGCTCATCGAGCGCTACATCCAGGAAGCAGGTAGCCTGAATGCCGACTAGCCGCTATCAGGACAAGGTGCTCGAGACCTACGCGCGCTCCCTTCTGGAAGCCGCCAAGGCCGAGAACCATGTGTTCGAGGACCTCGAGATGATCGAGCGCCTGGCTTCTGCCAGCCCCGAGATCATCGCCGTGCTCGACACCATGTCCAAGCGCGACCAGCTCGACCTTCTTCCCAAGGTGGCAGCTGCCTTTAAGTATGTTGCCGAGGAAGACGAGGATGTAGTGGGCGTGACCGTCACCACGGCGATCCCGCTCGACGACGAGCTGCGTCAAACCATCACTAAGAAATGCGAGCAGGACTTCGGCCGCAAGGTATTCCTTATCGAGCAGGTCGACCCGTCTATCGTGGGCGGCCTGGTGCTCGAGGCCCGCGGCGAGCGTCGTGACATTTCCGTCAAGACGCAGCTGCGCATCGCGCAGGAGACCCTCGCAAACTCTGCTAATTCGTACGGAGGTGAAGCCTAATGTCCGAAACCCTCAATGCCCAGGATATCGCCAAGAAACTGCAGGAGCAGCTCACGAGCCTCTCCGCGACGGTCGATACGCATGAGGTTTCAACGGTCGACGAGGTAGGCGACGGCATCGCGCGCGTCTCCGGCCTCAAGAGCGCCATGGCAGGCGAGCTTCTGGAGTTCAAGAGCTCCGATACCGGTGAGACCGTCTTCGGCCTTGCCCAGAACCTTGACCGTGACGAGGTCGGCGCCGTTCTGTTTGGTGCCGTCGACTCCATCAAGGAAGGCGACGAGTGCCGCACCACTGGCCGCATTATGGATATCCCCGTGAGCCGCGCCATGCTCGGCCGCGTCGTCAATCCGCTCGGCCAGCCCATCGACGGCCTGGGCGACATCGTCGCCACGCACCGTCGTCCCATTGAGTTCAAGGCCCCCGGCGTCATCGACCGTACCCCGGTGTGCGAGCCGGTTCAGACCGGCCTGTTGGCCATCGACTCCATGGTGCCTATTGGTCGCGGTCAGCGAGAGCTCATCATCGGCGACCGTAAGACCGGTAAGACCGCCATTGCCATCGACGCTATCCTCAACCAGCGCGGCAAGGGCATGGTCTGCATCTATGTCGCCATCGGCCAGAAGGCCTCCACGGTTGCCAACATCCGCGAGACCCTCGCTCAGCACGGTGCGCTCGACTACACCATCATCGTTTCGGCCACCGCTGCCGATTCCGCCCCTATGCAGTACATCGCGCCTATGGCCGGTGCCGCTA
Source organism: uncultured Collinsella sp. (assembly GCA_900555815.1). GTDB lineage: Bacteria > Actinomycetota > Coriobacteriia > Coriobacteriales > Coriobacteriaceae > Collinsella. Next base: position 2,081 of record USMR01000068.1, on the reverse strand, counting down.
TCGGCGAGTTCTTCATGTACAACGGCGAGGACGGCAAGCCCGCCAGCGAGACCAACCCCGGCGGCCACGTGCTCGTCATCTACGATGACCTGTCCAAGCAGGCTGTGGCCTACCGTCAGATGTCGCTGACGCTGCATCGTCCGCCCGGACGCGAGGCCTATCCTGGCGACATCTTCTACCTGCACTCTCGTCTGCTTGAGCGTGCCGTCAAGATGTCCAAGAAGAACGGTTACGGCTCCATGACGGCACTGCCGATCATCGAGACCCAGGACGGCGACGTCTCGGCCTACATTCCGACCAACGTCATTTCCATTACCGATGGTCAGATCTACCTGCAGACCGAGCTCTTCTTCCAGGGCCAGCGCCCGGCAGTCGACGTGGGCATCTCCGTGTCCCGCGTCGGTGGCGATGCGCAGACCAAGGCCATGAAGCAGGTCGCCGGCAACCTCCGTCTGGATCTCGCTTCCTATCAGGAGCTCGCTGGCTTTACGCAGTTTGGCTCCGACCTTGACGAGGCTACTCAGAAGCAGCTGACCCATGGTGCCCGCATGACCGAGCTCCTTAAGCAGCCGCGCTACAAGCCGTTTGAGGTTGGCGAGCAGATCGTTACGCTGTTCGCTGGCAACGAGGGCTTCCTGGATGACCTGGAGATTGCCGACGTGCTGCCTTTCCGTGCCGAGCTCATCGAGTACATGGACAATGGCTTTGGCTCGCTGCTCGACAAGGTTCGCGCCAAGAAGATCGATGATGACACCAAGGCTGAGCTCTTGCGCGTCATCGGCGACTTCAAGCAGCAGTTCATGGCCAAGCACCATTCGGATGTTTCTGGATCAGAGGAGAACTAAGCCCCATGGCCAACCTTCGCGACATTAAGAAGCGAATCTCCTCGGTTACCACGACCAAGCAGATCACGCGCACGATGGAGATGGTCTCTACGGCCAAGATCCGTCGTGCTCTCGATCGCTCCAAGCAGGCCGAGCCCTATAAGGAGGCGCTGACCGACGTCATGTTGACGGTCGCCGGCGACGCCTCCTGTTCGGGCACCGATCCCATGCTGCAGAAGCATGAGAGCGTCAAGCATGGCCTGATTGTCGTTATTGCCTCGGACCGCGGCCTTGCCGGCGGTTTCAATACGACGGTGGAGCGCACGGCCGAAAAGCTCGCCGCTTCTTGGGCGAACGACGGCATCGAGTGCGAGATCATCGCGTGTGGGCGCAAACCGGCCACGTATTTCCGTGACCGCGAAAACGTCGTCATGCACTTTGAGGGCAACTCCTCTGAGCCCGATTTCAATCAGGCCCGCATGATCTCCTCTCATATCTGCGATGCGTATCGTGCCGGTGAGCTTGACCGTGTCGAGCTTGTCTACCACCACGCCAAGAACCGCGTGGATCAGGAGCTTCGCGTCGAGCATCTGTTGCCGCTCGACCCCGAGATGATCGCTATGGCCCACGGTCCGCGTAAGAACGAGACCGACGCCCCTAAGCGCATCTCGTCCACGTTCGAGTTCGTGCCCTCTCCCGAGCATGTTCTCGGCAAGCTTGTGCCGTCTTATATCCTGACGGTCATCTACCAGGCCGTGATCGATTCGGCGGCTGCCGAGCAGGGTGCACGCCGCAAGGCCATGCACTCCGCGACGGAAAACGCCACCGCGATCATCTCGACCCTTACCCGCACGTATAGTCGCGTGCGCCAGGCTTCGATCACGACCGAGATTAACGAGATCGTCGGCGGAGCCTCAGCATTGGAGGAACAGTAATGGCTAATAACACCGTAAAGCTTGCGGTCGAGGAAGCCACCAAGAAGACGACTGCCGCTGATGGTCGCATCGTGCGAATCATCGGCCCTGTCGTCGACGTCAAGTTTGACGGCGCGGTGCCCCCGATCTACAACGCGCTCACGGTCGAGGCCGAGACCCCGATCGGTCATCTGAGCACGATCCTCGAGGTCCAGAGCCAGCTTCCGGGCGGCGTCGTCCGCACGGTCGCCATGTCCTCGACCGACGGCCTGCAGCGCGGCCTCATCGCCACCGATACCGGTGAGCCCATGATGATGCCCGTTGGTCCCAAGACGCGCGGCCG
>USMR01000067.1 GCA_900555815.1 uncultured Collinsella sp. | reverse complement strand
GCGATCTTGTCGTGCCGGTCGCGCTTGGTGTACTTGACCTTATACGGGTCGTCGAGCGGATGGACCGCGTGCACCCGGGCGCCCTCGGCACGCTCCTCCGCGCGACGACGGTTGACCGACTCGATAAACGAACGCACGCGAATGCCCATGGGACCGGCGACGTCGCTCTCATCGAGCTTGATCATCATCGGAACCTTGGAGCCCATCTCGCCCATCATGCGCGCGATCTCGTCGGTGAGATACGCATCGTGGCCGCAGCCGAAGCTGCCCATCTGCACGAGCTCGAGCTCGGGCGTCGATGCGACGATGACCGCGCACGACAGCATGCGCGCATGGTAGTTGTTCACGATGTCGATGCGGCTGTTGGAAAGATCGACGTTGCAGACCCCCGGCACCGCATCGGGCGTCAGCACGGGGATGCCGCGCTCAGAGAAGAGCTTGGGCAGCCCGTGGTTGACCAGCGGGTCGTTGTGGTACGGGCGCGAAGCGATCACCACCGCGTAGCCGCCGTCCTCGTGCACGTTCTCGAGCACCTGCCTGCCGCGCAGCTGCAGCTGGTTCTCAAACGTCTCCTGCGCGCGGTCCGCCTGCTCGGTCGCCTTGGCAACCAGGTCGGCATCGATATCGAAGGTCTCCTTGCACCACGCCTTGAGCTGGCGGTTTCGGTCGCCCTCGTCGTACCAGTGGAACAGCGGCGTATCGAACGGAACGCCGAAACGCTCCTCCGGGTTATCGGAATTGCGCATCACGTAGGGGTATCCCTTTACGACGGCGCACATCCACTCGCTGGTAGAGGCGGTGTTTTCGGTGGGCACCGTCGTGATGATGGGCATGAAGATGCGGTCGACGCCGGCGTCGACGAGATTGCGGATGTGCCCGTGGACGAGCTTGGCCGGGAAGCACACGGTGTCGGATGTGACGTGCGCCAGACCGCGCTCGTACATCGCCTTGGTGCTGCGTCCCGAGACGCGCACCTTAAAGCCGAGCGTGCTGAAGAACGTCGACCAGAACGGCATGGTGTCCCAGAACTCGAGCACACGGGGAATGCCGATCGTGACATCGCGCCCCCCGCTGACGGGAACCGTGGGGTACGACTCGAACAGCAGCTTCTCGCGGTCGACAAAGAGATTGGGGGCAGCCGCGGTCCGGTCGCGCCCCGTGCCGGGTGCCTGTGCCTCGCAAGCACCCTGCGGACGCAGCTCCTCCGCCGCGGGAACCTCGCGCACGAGCTCATCCCATGAGATGGCGCCGCCGCGCGGGCAACGATTGCCCGTGACGTAAAGCGAGCCGTCGCCAAATGCCACGACCGCGCGCTGGCAGCGGTTGTTGCACCGACGGCAGGTAACGCCGCCGAACTCGCGATGCTCGAAGCGCTCCACGGCATCGAGCCCGATAAACGACGTGCCGGCGTCGCCCTTGCGGCATTCCTCGCGCGCGAGCAGGGCGATACCGATAGCGCCCATCAGCCCCGGGTGGGGCGCACGCGTGACGGGTTTGCCCAGATACTGCTCGAATGCGCGCAGCACCGCGTCGTTTCGGAACGTGCCGCCCTGGACGACGACTTTGTCGCCCAGACGGTTGAGATTTGAAACGCGAATGACCTTGGTGAACACGTTCTCGATAATCGAACGGCAGAGACCGGCCATGATGTCGCCCGGACCCTTACCGCGCCGCTGCTCGGAAACGACGCTGCTGTTCATGAACACCGTGCAGCGGCTGCCGAGAACGGCGGGGGCTTTGGACGAAAATGCCTCGGTCGCGATATCCTCAACGGCTATTCCGAGGTTTTTGGCAAAACCCTCGAGGAACGAGCCGCAGCCCGCAGAGCACGCCTCGTTGACGACGATATCGGTCAGCACGCCGTGGTTGAGCCAGATGGCCTTCATATCCTGTCCGCCGATGTCGAGCACGAAGGTCGCATCGGGAACGCATGCGCACGCGGCGCGGGCGTGCGCGACCGTCTCGACCGTATGGTAGTCGGCGTGGAACGCGCGCGCGAAAAGCTCCTCGCCGTATCCCGTGGTGCCCACGGCATCGATCGCAAGCGTGACTCCCGCTGTCTCCCAGCGGTTCTTCAAGCTGACAAGACCCTGTTGGGCGACGTCGAGCGGTCTGCCGTTATTAGACGCGTAGAACGAATCGACAAGCTCACCCGCCTCATCGACCAGGGCGAACTTGGTCGTCGTGCTCCCCGAATCGATACCGAGCGCCACACGCACCGTCTCTCCGGGCGCATACGCATCCGGACCCTTTGCCGGCGTCTCTTTGCCATGGCGTGCCGTAAAATCCGCCTGCTCGGCAGGTGTGGCAAAAAAGGGCTGGGCAAGACGTCCCTCCCCGCTTGCGGGCGCGACCGTCTCGAGCTTATCCAGCCGGACAAAAGCGTCGGGAAGGTCGATCGGTTGGGACGATGCGAACATGTCGGTCAGCGACAGGGCGGCACCGCGCGCGACCATGATCTGCGGATCGCGCGGGACGATAACCTGATCGTCCGATAGATTCAGTTGCTCCCGGAACACGCGGACCAGTGTGGGGTTGTAGGCGAGCGTACCGCCCTCGAAGATTACCGGCGGCTCGATGTCGATACCCTGGGCCAGACCGCCGATCGTTTGGCGGGCGACCGCGTGAAGCGCCGAAAGCGCCAGGTCGGTGGTAGGAATGCCCTCGTTGAGCAGCGGCTGGATATCGGTCTTTGCGTACACGCCGCAGCGGCCCGAGACCTCGTGGACGGTCGTTCCCCGGCTTGCGAGCTGCTCGAACTCGCCCGATTCGGTGCCGACCCCCATGAGCTTTGCCATCTCGTCGATAAATGCACCGGTACCGCCTGCGCACGAGCCGTTCATGCGCATGTCGGCAACCTCGATGTCTCCCTTATCGTTGGTGCGGAAGAAGATCATCTTGGCGTCTTGGCCGCCCAGCTCGATGGCGCAGCGCGTCTGCGGATAGAACCTGCTGATCGCGAGCGCGTTGGCGACCACCTCCTGAACGTACGAGGCGCCCAGCGCGGTCGCGATATCGCGCGCACCCGAGTCGGTCACCGCAACGCGCAGTGACTCATGGGGAAAGCGCTCGGCGAGCTCGCCGAGCATGGCGCGCACGCTCGCTGTCTGACACGCCCCGTGGCGGCGATATCCCCACCACGCCTCGGTCATATCCTCGTGCATCGCGTAAACTTTGGTCGTCGTCGACCCTACGTCCAGTCCTACTAGCAACGCCATAATGCTCCGTCTCTCGCATTTTTCCCGCTAGAGATATACCACTCTACGTAATACAACAGACTGTTGTATTTAAACTCCGTATAAAAAGCGGCTGCCGAAACGCTTCAGCAGCCGCCGAATGCACCAACAGATTGTTCTGCGCGCTAGCACGTCGGGCAACGGAGCAGCACGGGCCCTCCGGTCATGCGCACCGCTCACGCCCGCGATGTCGCCGAGAGAGCTATCCACGCTTTGGGCTCCAACCAAGCAAGTCGCCCGCGCTCAGCAGATCCCTAAGCGAGCTACTCGCACTCAGGAGCCATAGCCTGCTCCAAGAGCTCGGCATGCTCCTCCTCGAAAACCGTCCCCACAGGGAAGGCGCGACGGAAGACGAAGCGGGAAATCGGACCGGCTACCAAAAGGTTCCACGGCAGCGCCATCACAAAATTATGCGGGATGTTGATCATCCAGATCGCGGGCACGGAATACAGGTTCGCAAGGATGCCGCCGGGCATGTGCGTCAGACCCTCACAGGCACCGTACAGCGACATGATGATGACCATGGGAACGACCATGCAGGAGCTGACGGCAAGCGTCATGGCAAGCAGCGAACTCTTGCCCGGCGTGACCAGGAATTTAAAGGCGAAACCCTTGGCAAGGGGGCTGGCAACAAACCAGTCGCAGCACATGGCAAAAATGTAGGCAACGGGGAAGCCGAGCCACGCGGCGGCAACAACCTCGCCGTTGATGGCCCCATGCTGCAGGGCAACGTTGTAGATGCTCATCCAGAGCACCATGCAAAAGCACATGATAAAGGTGAACAGCAGGCTCTCTCGTTTGTTGATAGGCATAAAGGGCATTGTCCTTTCTGTGTTACGCCGCGGCACCACGCAACAAAAACGGGCGGGCAAGATGGAGCTGTTGGGACTTCATCTCGCCCGCCCGTGGTACGAGCGTCTGCGACTACTTATGTGGTGGAACTACCCTAACACGAACGGCGCGCGCTTCGTAAGCGTTGAGTTTATGGAGATGCAGGGCACCAATAATCCCCCCCCCCGACCCCATAAGTTGCGGTGGAATACGGACTGTTTTGACCCTTTAAGCAGCAATTCAGTCCCTATTTCACCGCAACTCATTTGGTGCAAAGTAACCTGTCCCCCTTGTACCAATTAGCTGGTGTGGCGCCAGCGAGGGTCGGTGAGCGTACGCGCCACACCCAGTCCAACGGGCAGAAACGCTACGATGAGCACTGCGCGCACAAACCAGCCGAGCATATTGACCGTGTCGAAGGTGCACATGTAATACATCGAGCGATACAGATACAAGCCCGGCACCATAATGACAATCGAAGGCACCGTGAGGGCGATGCGCGGGTAGGTGAGCTTGACTTCAGCCAAGCTTGCGAGCAGCCCCGATACCAGCGCGCCGATAAACGCTGCTGCCTCGGGAGGCATTCCCGTGCTGAGGCCCAGGAAGGGAATCATCGTCGGCGCATCGACAAGGGTCAGACGCAGGGTATTGGACACGGCGCCGATCAACCCAGCTGCCGCGGCCATCTTTACCGGGCTGTTGAACATCACCGAGAAGCCGAATACGCCAACGAAGCTCATCACCACGCGCAGGAGCGTAAGGGCAAGCGGCGAAAGGCCCAGTGGGGCAAAGTCGTCCGGCGCCAGGCCAACACACTCGGCAACCATCCAACCTACGAGGGTCGCCATCACAATAATCGATACGGCATATGAAAGGCGCTCGATACCGCTTCGCATGTCGAGCTTAGCGATGTCGAGGCCTGCCGTAATGAGTGGAAAGCCGGGAATCACAAAGAGCATGGCGCCGATATAGCCTTCTTGGTGCGACATTGCCCCCGGTATGACCTGGCCAAGGCCGAGCAATGCCAGCAGATACGAAACGCAAGCGAGCGCAACGCCGGTCGTCAGCGCGCTAAACTGGCCAAGACCCTGCTTGAGAATATGGGAGCGAGCAAAGTTACCGACACCAGCGCCTACGAATGCGCAGGCCATCTCGATAGGGCCGCCGCCGAGCAAAAAAACGAAGGCGCCACAGGCGCAGGCCGCCGCAAGGCCCTGTTGCCAAGGCGCGTAATCAGGTTTTGAACTCTCAACGGTCTTGAGCATCTCGTGATACTCGTGCACCGTGAAGCGACGACCATAGGTCTCGATTTCCTTGAGGAAACTCTCCATCATCCAAATGCGATGGGTATTGACGCCCGTTGTGGGCAAGCTGACAACCTCGTTAAAGCAGTGGCCATCTTCGATGCAAGTACACTCAAACGACAGAAGGCTCAGGTCGACGTGAATCGTGACGCCGAGTACGGCAGCAACACGATTCATGGTATCGCGCACGCGCCAGGCACCTGTTCCGCTTGCCAGCATAAGCATGCCGGTGCGGCAGATGATGGATGATTTATCGGTGAGCGGCGCATCGACGGCAAGCTCATCGCCTGCCGTCACGATCTGGTGCCAGTCAGTTTTCATATGGAGCGCGCCGGCACGAACGCCGTGGTGCATGGGGGCTCTCGAAAGCAGCGAGTTAAGGCGCGAAGGCTGTGAGGGCTCCGCCGATTCGCC
>USMR01000066.1 GCA_900555815.1 uncultured Collinsella sp. | reverse complement strand
GGGACAGATAATTATCTGGAATGTGCATGTACGCCTCCCGGTTATCGGCGCACGGAATTGCAACGCCGCTTGAATCACCTTTCCAGTGTTACGTAATGTCAGATTCGTAACACGCCGCGGGCTATCATAGCAAAACGGCGCACTGCCGACAAAGCAGCACGCCGTTATGTAATGGGCGTGTCATATATGCAGGCTCAACGGTGCCTTATACCGAAAACAGCAGTCACGTAGGACTCGGCAGCAGCCACCGCTGACCCATACCCCAGCGCAGGACCTAGCCGCGGACCTCGCCGTTTACGCCCTTGCACACCTTGGTGACGATCTTCTGGTGCGCTTTTTCGACCTCTTCGCTGGTGAGCGTATGGTCGTCGGAGCGATACGTAAGCGCAAAGGCCATGGACTTCTTGCCCGCACCGATACGGATGGGATCGCGGTAGACATCGAACAGGCGCACGCCCTCGAGCAGCTTGCCGCCGGCACTCGTAATACGACGCTCAAGATCCTCGCAGGTCACAGTGTTGTCGACTACGATAGCAAGGTCGTGCTCAACGGCCGGGTACTGCGAGAACTCACGGTAGTTCTCCTGGTTGCGGGCGCCCTTGATCAGCTTGTCCAGGTCGAGCTCAAAGGCAACGACGACCTCATCAATGCCCATAGTCTCGCGCGCCTCGGGGTGGATCTCGCCAACCCAGCCCAGCACGGTACCGCCCGAGAGTACCTCGGCAGCACGACCCGGTTGCAGGAAGGCATAGCTCTCGCCCTCGACGGGACGGAAGCGAACCTTCTCGATGCGCAGCTGGGCAAGCAGCTCCTCAACGATGCCCTTGCCAAAGAAGAAACGCAGCTTGCGGTACTTCATGGTCCAAGACTGCTCGCTCCACTGGCCCGAGAGCACGCCCGCCACGGACTTGGTCTCCTTGGGCAGGCTGGCGTTCTCGCGACCGTGGAACAAGCTGCCGACCTCGTACAGATGCACGTTGGGCGTGCCGTGGGCCTCGTTGTAGGCCACAGACTGCAACAGGCCTGGCAACAGCGAGCGGCGCATCTCGGTCTGCTCGGCTACCAGCGGGTTCATGAGCACCACGGGGCAGCCGCGGCCCTCGGTGGACATGCCAATCTTCTCCAGGTCGCCCGGGGCGGCAAAGCCAAAGGTCGTGGTCTCGTTGAGGCCACAGGCGCGCAGGATCTCTCCAACCTTGCGGGTAAGCTTCTGCTCGCGCGTCAGACCGCCGATGTGGTTCTTGGCAGCCGGAATGGTCGCCGTGACGCGACCCATGCCCCACAGGCGCAGGGCCTCCTCGATCAGGTCGATCTCACGCGACAGGTCGGGACGGAAGCTCGGCGGCGTGACCATAAAGTCCTCGCCGTCGCGCTCGACGGTGCAGCCCAGGCGGGTGAGCGAGCGCTCGATAAAGTCGGGCTCGATGTTGGCACCGCAGATGGCGTGCACGCGGGCCAGGCGCAGCTTAATGCTGTCGATGGTCTTGGGCGCGGGGAAAACGTCGACATAGCCGGGAGCAACCTCGCCGCCGGCGATCTCCTCGATGAGCGCGCACGTCACATTGGCGACGTCCACGCAGCCGGTCTCGTCGACCTGGCGCTCAAAGCGGATGGAGGCGTCGGAGATCAGCGAAAGGTCGCGGCTGGTGCGCGAGGTGCGGCCGGCGTTGAAGCAGGCACTCTCGACCATCACGTCAACGGTATCGTCCTCGATCTCGGAATCCATGCCACCCATAACGCCGGCCAACGCCACGGGGCGCTCGCCGTCGGTGATGAGGCCCATGCCGGCGTCGAGCACGCGCTCCTCGCCGTCGAGCGTCGTGAACTTCTCGTCCTGCTGGGCGGCACGAACCACCACACGACGGTGGCCATCGCGCTCGGCAAAGGTGTCCAGGTCAAAGGCGTGCAGCGGCTGACCGGTGAGCATCATCACGTAGTTGGTGATGTCGACGATGTTGTTGTGCGGGCGCACGCCCAGGGCGTTGAGGCGCTTGACCATCCAGTCTGGCGACGGGCCGACCTTGACGTTGCGCACGATGCGGGCAACGTAGCGGTCGCACAGGCCCTCGTCGGCGATCTCGACGGAAAGCTCGCCGTCGGTCGCGCGGCCGGTCTCGACCTTGATGGCGGGCAGCTCAACGTGGAAATCGCGGTCGAAGATGGCGCCGGTCTCGCGGGCCATGCCGATCATGGACAGGCAGTCGGGACGATTGGGCGTGATCTCACAGTCGAGCACGGTGTCGCTCGAGCCCACGTACTCGGCAAACGGCATGCCGCAGGGCGTATCCTCGGGCAGGATCATGATGCCGGAGTGGTCGCCACCCAGGCCGAGCTCGCGCGCGGAGCAGTTCATGCCCATGGACACGACGCCGCGAAGCTTGCTCTTCTTGATCTTAACGTCGCCGGGAAGCACGGCGCCAATCATGGCCGTGACGATGTGGTCGCCGGCCTCGAAGTTCTGCGCGCCGCAGACGATCTGCAGCGGAACGGGATTGCCGTCGGCGTCGAGATTCTTGTCGCCCACATCGACCGAGCACACATACATGTGGTCGCTATCGGGGTGCGGGATCTTGGCGAGCACCTTGGCGGTCACCACGTGGTCGAAGGACTCGCCCACGGTGTCGATCGCCTCGACCTCGGTGCCGGTACGGATATATTCGTCCGAAAGGGTCTTGGGATCCTCCGGAATATCGATCATGGTCTTGAGCCAGTCGTAAGAAACGCGCATCTAACTGGTCTCCTTTCATAAATGCGGCTTTGAGCCGGAAACTGCAACTAAGAAGAAAGCGTTCTAGAACTGGTTCAAGAACCTCATGTCACCAGTCATCAACGTGCGCAGGTCGGGCAGGTCGTAGCGCAGTGCCGCGACGCGCTCGGCGCCAATACCAAAGGCGAAGCCGGTGTACTTCTCGGGGTCGATGCCGCAGTTGATCAGGACGTTGGGGTCGACCATGCCGCAGCCCAGGATCTCGATCCAGCCGCTGTGCTTGCAGAAGTTGCAGCCCTTGCCGCCGCACACGTGGCAGCTCACGTCCACCTCGCAGGAAGGCTCGGTGAAGGGGAAGAAGTGCGGGCGATAGCGCGTCTTGCGATCCTCGCCAAACATGCACTTAACAAAGTAGTCGAGCGTGCCCTTAAGATCGCCAAAGGTGATACCCTCGTCGACGACCAGGCCCTCGATCTGGTTGAACTGCGGCAGGTGGCAGGCGTCGGCCGTGTCGGGACGGTAGACGGTGCCCGGGCAGATCATGTAGATGGGCGGCTTCTGCGACTCCATGGTGTGGATCTGCACACCCGAGGTCTGGGTGCGCAGCAGCACGTCGGACTCGCCATGAGCATGCGCCTCGGGATGCGCGACGCTGCCGGGGTTGTTGTCGACCACATAGAACGTGTCGCGAGCCGAGCGGCTCGGATGATCCATGGGCGCGTTGAGCGCGGTGAAGTTGTAGTAGGAGGTATCGACCATGGGGCCGGACTCGACGGTGTAGCCGATGCCGCAGAAGATGTCCTCGGCCTCCTCGATGATCTGCTTGATCAGGTGCTGGTGACCGATCTGCGGACGGATGCCCGGCAGCGTGATGTCGACGGCCTCGTGCTCGAGTGCGTGCTTGAGGGCGGCGGCCTTCATCTCGGTGGTGCGCTCGTCGAGCATGCCCTCGATCAGCTGGCGCATCTCGTTGGCGCGTTTGCCCATCATGGGACGATCCTCGGGGGCGAGCTTGCCCATCATGCGCATCAGGCCGGTGATACGGCCCTTGCGACCGAGCAGCTCAACGCGCGCAGCCTCGAGCTTGGCGGCGTCGTCGGCGCTAGTGACGAGCTCCTTGGCCTCTTCCTCGAGTTTGACCAGATCATCAATCAGACTCATGTCTTCCCTTTCGTCTCTCGCGTTCCCCGCTTGCCGAGGCGGCTGCCGCCGTCTGACGTTGCGAAAACGCGGCCCGGTTCGGTAGCAAAAAACCGCCCTCGGGCATGTGCATTGCCCAAGGACGGTTGAATTCCGCGGTACCACCTTGTTTGACCCGGCGGATGTCTGGCCCGCCGCGCCCACTCTTTGCCCCTTGTCGCGAGGCTCACGGCTTCCCTACTGGGGCTTCGCCGCCGCTGGCCGCGTGCCCGTTGAGGTTGCTGCTCGGGAGTGAACGCTTGGCCCTTGCCACCGCAGGAAGGCTTGCAGCCCATGACCTTCCCTCTCTTGCCGGCGACGCGACGGGCAAAACCCTCTCCGTCAACGCATTGGGCTATAGGATAACACATTCTGCGAGCATATCGCCGCGTTCCGTTTTGTTCGCGCTGGGTACAAGGCAGGTAGCTGTGCAAACTGGCCGCGCGCCCACCCGAGGCGCTCGGCCTGCGAGATTAAGGATACGGTATGGGAAAGAAACTCGATAAGAAGGCCCAGGCCGCCGTGGCAAAGGCTGCCAAGGGCGTCAAGGCCGCTAAAGTCGACAAGGCCGTCAAAAAGTTCCGCAAACTCGAGGGCAAGCTGTGGACTCGCGAGTACCTGCTCAAGATTGCCGAGTTCGATGGAGCGACGATTGCTCCTGCCAACGGTGCTGCCGCCCGTGCCGACGCCATGGGCACGCTTGCCGGCGAGCATCACAAGCTACTGACCAGCGAGAAGTCCGTTGAGCTCGTACGCTCGTTAGCGCGCGAGACGGTTGCAGGCGGACACGTAGACGACCCGCAGCTGCTCGACGAGATCCGCGTGCTCGGCCGCGACCAGCGCGAGGCAAGCGTTATTCCTACCGAGGAGGCCGAGGCCTGGACCAGGCTCACCTGCGAGGCCGACGCCGTGTGGCACAAGGCCAAGACGGCCAACGACTGGGCGAGTTTTGAGCCCTATGTGGATAGAATCATCGCCCAACTTAAGCATCAGGCCGAACTCATGGACCCCAAGCGCGACCCATACGACGTTTGGCTCGACCAGTACGAGCGCGGCCTTTCCGCCAAGAGCTTCGACGCGTTTTGCGAGGAGGTCAAGGCCACGGTCGTGCCGCTCGTGCACGCCATCGGCGAGCGCGGCCAGCAGCCCGCTGCCGACTTTTTGCACGCCCGCGTGCCCGAGGCCGCCCAGCGCGCCATGAGCTTCGACCTTATGAAGCTCGTCGGCCTGAACCTGAACGACACCACGCTTGCCTTTACCGAGCACCCGTTTAGCGAGGGCTTTGCCGTGGGTGACGCGCGCATCGCGACACACATCTACGAGGACGATTGCATCTCCAACGTCTACAGCATCATCCACGAGGCGGGACACGCCATGTACGAGCTGGGCGTCAATCCCGCCTATGCGCGCACCTGTCTTGAGGGCGGCACCTCCATGGACATCCACGAGAGCCAGAGCCGCTTTTTCGAGAACACCGTGGGTCGCAGCCGCGCCTTTATGGGACCGCTGCTCGAGGTGCTGCGCCGCCACGCACCCGAGGTCTACGGCGACGTCGACGAGGACACGCTCTACCACGCCGTGAACATCGCGCAGCCTTCGCTGATCCGCACCGAGGCCGACGAGCTCACCTATCCGCTGCACGTTATGGTGCGCTACGAGATCGAGCGTATGCTGTTTGCCGGCGAGGCCACGGCCAAGGATATCCCCGCGCTTTGGAACCGCTTCATGGATGAGTACCTGGGCATTCCCGTTCCCGACGACACGCACGGCTGCCTACAGGATACGCACTGGAGCGGCGGCTCGTTTGGCTACTTCCCCACCTATGCGCTGGGCAGCGCCTACGACGCCATGTTTGTGCCGGCCATGTGCCGCGACGGTGTCGACCTCAACGGCGCCTGTGCGAACGGCGACCTGACACCCGTCCGCGCCTGGCTGGG
>USMR01000065.1 GCA_900555815.1 uncultured Collinsella sp. | reverse complement strand
GACGCCGGATCGGGAACATTCATCTGCGGGCGCGACGATGCCTGGGAGGAAATCTGGGCCATAAGGGAATCGACCGTTTCGTCCTGGGTGGGAGCGACATTGGCAACCGTGGCACCGGAACCACTCGGGGTCGGCATGGTGAAAATCTGCGTGGAATAAGGCCTCGACTCATCCGTCTCGGGAGTCTCGGAAACCGCAGGCACTTCCTCCTGCTCGACCTCGGTCGAATCATCTTGCTCGGCTGCCGCGTATTGCTCTTCGTCAGAGTTGGCCTCGACGGGCTCGTCCTCGGCGGCATCTTGGATTTCGGCAGCATCAACAGGCTCGTCATCGTCTGCCGCGTCGCCCTGCGCATCGGAAACAGGAAGGGGCTCGGCAATCGCGGTGCCCTGTTTTTCAAACGTTATCGTGGAATCGAACTGCGCGGCATCAAACGACATGGTGCTATCGACGTGCTGCTGAGCCTCGAAAGACGTCGTCGCTTCAACAACATCCGCGGACGCCGGTTGCTGGGACTCAAAGGACGTTGTAGCTTCGGCGGCTTCGACGGGCGCGGACTGCATAGCCTCGTTCTGCTCGAACTCTTGCGCCGCGAGCTCACGTGCCGCCTCGGCTGCCTGCTGCTGAGCGATAGCCTCCTGCTCGGCAGCCTCGCGTGCGGCAGCGCGCTTCTCCTCGAAATCGTCGACAAATTTCTTGCCCTTTGCAAACGCACCCTTAAAGAAGTTGGAAGCGCTGGCGCCAATCGACGAGAACGCGGATGCAATGTCGGCATGCGGCGTTGCCGCGGGAATCTCGGCCGAGAAATCAGTATCGCTCTCGTAAGACACGCGCCTCGGCTGTTCAACGTAATCGTCGTCAGACTCGTCCGCAACGTCTTGCGCCGGTGCGGCGGGAGCCAAAATGTCCAGTCCTGCCGCGGGATCGAACGCGGACACCGCCTCGGGATCGGCAACGGCAGCGGTAACCGCGGCAGACTCATCGCCCACGGTGACAACGGGGGCAGGCTCGAGCTCAAACGTCGGCTCCTCGCCCTCCTCGTAATCGAGCGTGCAGGACTCGGGAAGCATTCCGAGCGCACGGATGGCATCCGAACCAAAGCGGATGTTGCCGGCGGCGTTGCGATAGAGCTTGGGCTCGGGCTCGGCAGACTCCTCCGCCGGCTCGGCAGCGGGAACCTCGTCATTGAACTCTTCGGCTTGGGCAGCCTGATTCTGATCCTCAGGCACGATAGCGCCGATCAGCGTCTCGTCGGCAGACGCACCCTCAAAGCCCTCGATTTGCTCGTCGAAAGCCTCACCCTGTTCGGGCTCGGTCTGAGCGTCGGGAGCAATCGGCTGACCGAATTCGTCCTCGGCGTAGGTAGGCTCTTCATACTCGATAGTGTTGCCGTAGTCGTTTTGCTGCTGGGCCGCGGCATATTCCGCCGCCGCGCGCGCCATTTCCTCGGCACGACGCTTCTGCTCCCCAAAATAGGTATCGAACGGAACATCGTCGGGAAACTCGTTTTCGCCCTGGAAGGGAGCAACGTTGTCCATAACGCCGAGCATAGCGGCGACAGAAGACTTGTTGCACACCGCGCCAGACGTATAGGGAAGAATGTGGCGGTTAGAGATGATGTTTACCGCGTTGGCGAGTGCAACGAGGGAAGCGAGGATCGCGACAATCCACAGCAGAACCTTGAGCGCGCCGGGGAGCGGCAGAATACGCAGGATGGCAACGGCAGCGGGGGCAACCGTGGCAACGGGCAACAGCTTGGCGATGAGTGCACGATACGAAGCATAAGGCTCGCGGGCGAGCAGCTCAGCACGGGGAGAGTCGTAGTGTGCGACAACGACCACCGGGCGGTTACGCGGGGACGCGAGCGGGCCCGAGGCCTTGTGGTAGGCGATGACATTTTGGCTCACGCCCGTCTTGCCCAGGCGCGAAACCACGGGGTGGCCCGTGCGCTCGAGCACGTAAAGAACGGCGCCGACAATGGCCAGCAAGGTGCCGACCAAGCCGATACCGCCGCCGATGCCCATCAGCAGGGCGCCGGCAAACGCAAGAATACCGGTAACGGCAAATGCCAACCTACTGGGCGCCGGGGCATTGAACTCCTGAACCTCGGGGTCAAAGCCGTGGTTGCGGAAGATCTGAGCGATATCTTCGGCAGCCAAGCGCTCTTCTTCGCTGCATGCCGGCGTAATGCCGGTGTTCTGCAGCAGGTGGTTAATATAGTTCTGGGTGTTCGCCATGTGCGCTCCACATCCATAATCCGACAAATAGGCCCAATGCATGCACATTAGAACCGTATATAGTCGAAAGTATACCCCGAGCGAGCGCAAACGACAGAATTCGGGCCATCTTAACGCCCCGAGCGGACAAGGATATAGCCTAATCTCCATATCGGACTAAAATCATGGCAGCAAACCACCTTCTCATGCGAGGACTCTATGACGGCAAGCGACACGACCGAGACAATTAAAAAGGGAAATTCGGAGCCCAGTTTCGATAAAACGGCTCAGCGCATCCTCAATCTTTTCTTTGTGCTCAATAGCTCCCCCGAACCGCTGACGACCGAGCAGATCGTCTTGGATTCTGACCTGGGATATGGCTCGGGCAATATCGACTCGGATAAGCGCAAGTTTCGACGCGATCGTGACAAGCTGCTCGAACGCGGCATCTTAATCAAGGAGGTTCGCCCCACCGGCGCGCAGGAGACCGAGGAAAGCTCGTGGACAATCGACCGCGAGCACACGTTTGCGGCAGGCGGCCTCATTACCGCAGACGACGCCGATATCCTGCTCAACGCCATCGACCAGACACTAGCGGCCGGCTCATCCACTTTTGCCGCACCGCTTGCCGATATTCGCTCCAAGATTGCCTATCTCACCGGCAGGACGACGGTAGACGAGGCGCCGATCAGCCGCTCTCCCACCGTCGATGCGGTTTGGAGCGCCTTTGCCGAGCGATGCGCGCTGCGATTTTTATATCAGAACGGACGCGGCGAGCAGAGAGAACGTACCGTCTGCGTCTACGGCATGTTCGAGCGCGAGGGCGTGGCTTACTTCTGCGGCCTCGACAACGTCACCGACGACATCAGGACATTCCGCTGCGACCGTATCGTTCGCGCTTGGCGTCCTTCGAAGGCCTACGTCATCCCCGCGGACTTCAACCTCAGCGACTACCTGTTCTTTGAATTCGATTTTGCCGACCGACCGCCCGTTGCAGCCACGTTCTCATTCGCCCCTCAGACGCAGATCGATATGATCAACGGTCTCACGCGTGGGCGAGGTGAGCTCGTACACACCGACGCCGGATGGACCTGGACCGTTGACGTGCGCGATCTTGAAGCCGCCGCTTCATTTTGCATGGCCCACGCCATGGACGGCATGAGGCCCGTGGCCCCCAAATCGCTCAAACAGGCGTGGAACCACCTCATTGAAAGGACGGTGCACGAGCATGCCCGTGCGTAAACTCACCAGCGAGCAGAGACTCTCGCGCGCCATCGACATCATGGAGGCCCTCTACGCCGCCGGCGAGAATGGCATGACACGAGACGAGCTTTGTAGCCGTTTTGATATCACGGGGGCATCGCTCGACGAGATTCTCGAGATCGTCTCGACGCTCGCGGACCGAGAATCTGGTGCGCGCATCATCTGCGAATGCCACGGCGAGCGTGTGATCCTCACCGGTGACACCGGGCGTGTGCTACCGTTGCGCCTGAGTGCCGCCGAGGGCGCTGTGCTCAACCACGAACTTGAATCGTTGGGGATCGAGCCGCAGACGGCAGCCCGGATTCGACATGCCCTTCTACCCGAAGAGCTCGGCTATAACCAGCGCGTCTTTGACACCGTCAACCACGGGTCGCACTGGCAGCAGCTGAGCTGCGCCATTCAGGACGGCGTTCGCTGCCGCATCTCATATCGCTCGATGGACGATGCACGGCCACGCGAGCGTCTGGTCGACCCCTTGCGCATTACGGCAAACGGCGACCAAACATACCTGATTGCCTGGGACATCACAGTCGATGAGCAGCGCACCTATCGCATGGATAAAATCGAGGGACTCGCCTTGACGGAAGACTCCGTCGTGCCTCACACACCGGACGTCGCATCCCTCCACGATTCCCTTGCCCGGACGCAGCGCAGCGCAAAGCTCTTGATGCCATTCGATATGGCGGAGCATCTGGACTGGGCCGGCATCACCCTAATCGAGCGCGGCGGGGCAGACATGGCAACGGTAACCGTGCATTACGGCTCCGAGCGTTGGCTACTGAGCCAGGTAATCGCAGCGGGCGGAGCCATCCGCATCTTGGATGACCCCGCCCTGTCAAAGCGCCTGTGCGATATGGCAAAAACCCTCGTCTGTCCGCTTTAGCGCCGCCGCTCGTGGCGTGCGCGCCACAGTTGCAGATAGTGCCCGATCTGCGCCGATTCGATGCGCTGGTAGGAGCTCGTGGGCAGCGACGTTAAGAACTTCTTTCCGTAGCCCTTCGTCACCAGGCGCGGGTCGGCCAGAATCAGCACGCCGCAATCGGTCGACGAGCGGATAAGGCGGCCGGCCGCCTGCTTGACCTCGAGCACCGCCTCGGGCAGCGAATAGCGCGCCCAAGCGCGGTCTTCGCGCAGGTTGCGCTCGCACGAGAGCGGGTCCGTGGGGCTCGAGAACGGCAGCTTGGGAATGATGACGCAGCGCAGTGTCTCGCCGCTGGCGTCGAATCCCTCCCAGAAGGCCTTAAGAGCAAAAAGCGACGAGGTCGGCTCGTTGATAAACCGGTCGCGCAGGCGACGAGGAGATGAGTTGCGCTGCTGGCAGTTGAGCTCCAGACCCGCACGGGCCATCTTGGGCTCAACGCGGGCGTACAGGTCTTCCATGTCGCGCCGATTGGTGAACAGCGTGAGCACCGATCCGCCCATGGCAAGATGGGCGTCGACCAGCACGCGCTCGAGCGCCGTAAGATAGCTCTCACGATCGCGCGGATCGGGGATATCGCCCGCAACGACTACGGCCATGTTCGAATCGAAGTCGTAGCTCGAGTCCAAGTGCAGCGATGAGGATGTCGAAGCACCGATGCGATCGAGGCCGACCGCGTGGTTAAAGTGTTCAAAGCTTTTGGACACCGTCATGGTCGCCGAGGCAAAGATAGCCGTGTGAACCTCGGGCAGCCACTCGGTTGCCAAGGCCTCACCAATGTCGATGCGCTCTGCGGTCATCGACTCTCCGCCGGCACGCAACCTGCGATTGACCTGCAGCGAATACACGTAGTGTTCATCGGCGCCATCAATGATGAGTTTGAGGTTCTCGGCCAGCTCGTGCAGGCGGCGCGAGATATCACCCAGGTCAACAACAACCTCGGGCTTGTCGGCGGCGACGGCTTGCACCAGCGCGTCGACGCTCTTGTCAGCTTGTTCCAATGCGTCGATGGCAGTGTAGGCCGACGGTAAGAAATCATGCCAGTCGTCAGATTCGCGCAGCTCGGGGCCAATCCATAGATTGGCATTGTCATAACCCCCACGCGCACGGCGGCCGAGCTCGCGAACGCCATCGAACACGTCGGCGATTGCCATGCTCGCGCGCGCAACCGTCGACGTCGCCTTGGCAGTAAGGCCCAGATAGAGCGTAGAGCCCTCGGAGGTTGCCAAATCACGGGAAACCTGGCTTAGCGCGCCGGTGCTCGAGCCACCCAGGCGCTCAAACAGAACGTGTGATTCGTCCGCCGACACCACGCGCGCCCACTGGCGGCGCGCCTCGCGCTCGATGGAATGGGCCTCGTCGATTACCCAATGACGAATCGGAGGTAAAATCCTGCCCTCGGCCGCGACATTGCGGAACAGCAGGGAATGGTTGGTGACCACCACATCGGCATGCGCCGCACGACGGCGAGCGCCGTGGACCAAACATTTATCAGGGAAAAACGGGCAGAGGCGACGAGCACACTCGCGCGAGGCCGTCGTAAAGTCGGGACGGTTGACGCTGCGCCACC